>DYTE01000011.1:0-19711 GCA_020726135.1 Rickettsia conorii | reverse complement strand
CAGCATTTGTATTCGCATTTAATGTGATATCACCAGCAGCGGTTGTAATATCCCCGCCACTAGTTGTTTCGCCTGCGATTGTGATGCCAGTTCCAGCTGTGATACCACCATCACCAACATTTGTTGCGCCATTAATCTCAATAATTCCATTATTAGTAATTTTTGTTACAAATGAATCTCCCCCTAGCACTAATTTACCTAGTCCATTATTTTCTAATAAATGCAAGAATTGACCAACTCCACCGATATTAGCTAATGTTAAAGTTTTTTCAGCACCTACAGAAGTGATAATTTTTCCCAAACTACCATTAGCACCAACTACAACATTACCTAAAATAATATTTTCATCAGCTACACTTAGTGTAAAAGCTGTATTTACTGTTGCATGATCTCCAAAAGTTACGGTTGTAGCGTCACTCACTCTTGTGGCTATGAATCTACCTCCATCATTATTAATGGTAACATTGCTTACAACACCACCATTTGTAACAATCCCCATCTTAACTTCGCCATCAGCAACTATAATATTACCAACTTCATGGCCTGCTGAGCCCACATTTTCTGTAATTTCACCACCATTAACAAATTCAAGTTCTGCATTATTAGCACCAGCTCCAACATTGATGCCACCAATAATTTTAGAATTAGCTGCAAATTGTAATTTACTTCCCTGACTTTGAAGGTCTGTAACTACATAGGTTCCGTTGATCACTAGAGTTGTAGCATCATCACCAGCTGCATTAATAAGTGTTAAACCTGCTCCTTTATCTGCCCCTCCTGTTAATCCACCATTTCCTGCAAATACAATTTTACCAGCCGTTCCACCTGTTGAATATAATGAGCCAGTAATTGTTTTTCCAACTATAACATTAATTTGAAGATTTTTCTGATTAAAATCTATATCATGATCAAAATTTTTATTGAAATTAACAATATTATTATTTCCTGTAGTACCAACAAATTTTAAAATATTCTCTGCTCCACCACCAACACGTGCAACTTCGCCAAAACTTAATATAGATGCAGCATTATCTATCATAGTAACATCGATATTACCAGTTGTCACATCACCAAAAGTTAGAGCTGCATTAGCTAATCTTGAGATTTCTAATTTGCCAGAGAATATTGTAGGCTCAATTACTATATCAGTTGCATCATTGGTATCAGTGATTTTAACATCGATAAATCCTCTATCTGCTGTCCCAATTGTAGTGATTCCATTCTTTGAAAATGTGAAAGTCTTTCCTGCTGATTTATTATTAATTATTAAATGTCCAGCCTTTCCATCAGCGCCAGCGAGTAAATTATCAAATAATTTATATCCAATATGATTGTTAGCGGCTGGATCACTTGATAAAATCAATGTTGAATCAGCTCCTAAAGTTAGGATATTAGCTCCATTATTAATATTAATAGGACCAACTGCATCACCTTTATTTATAAAAGTTAAAGTTTTTGCATTTTGAGCATTTGTAATTGGAATATCTTTATTTGCTGGTAGAACTATATAAAGATTTGAATTTACATCTAAATTTTTTGTATAAGTTACAGAATTAATTGTAATTACACTATTATCATTAGATTTTGTTATAATTTTTCTAAATACATTATCTGCAGTACCTAATGTTTTGTCGGCTCCTGCAACAGTTAAATTTTTAGCGCCAGTTGAGAGATTAATTATACCTTTTCCAGCATCATCAAGACCTGGATCAAAATCTCTTCCTAAAGTAAATGTTCTGTCAGCAACAGCAGATGTATTTTTAATATTCAATACAGAATCAGCATGACCAAATGTCACAGCGCCATTAGCATCAAGTAAATTAGCATCATGATCCACAAGATCTATCTCATAAGTACCAGGGCCCCCAACTTCACCTATGGTCAGACTATTTTGTCTATTTAAGCCAGAGAACGTATTTGTACCAGCAATATAAACATTATCAATTAAATATGCACCATTTTTGATATTTATTGCAAGAACCTTATCATTTGGCATGTCAAGACTTTGAATTGTAACTTTACCTAGTCCAGATATGTCTAAACTATTAAAAGCATTTGCATCACCTAATTTATTATCACCACCATCAAAAATTAGAGTCTTATCAGCCGCAGCGCCTTTGAGCTCCAGAATACCGCCATTTCCAGCAATAGTATCTAAATCTGCTCCAAGACTTATTATGATGTTGTCTGAAACATTCTCCGCATTTTTATTAGTCAAAATTAATTTCGAGTCAGCATGAAGGAAATGATATGTAGTCTCAGCAGAATTTAAAGTGAAATTCGCATTATTACCACGTGTTAAAGTAGCCCCACCACCAGCAAGACCTATATTAATCTCGGTAGCATTAGCATGCAAACCATAAATTTCAGTAAAACTAGAATCTATGTTAATTTTATGAAATCTATTTTCTTCACCTAAATTACCATTAATGATAATTGAATGAGCTGCATCATTATCACCAGCAAATCTTAAAATTCCATTATTAGCTACAGATGTATTTAAACCATTTAAATTAAATTGAATTTTATGTGGATTATTGCCAGCAACATCAGTATTTGAGAAAATTAATTCTGCTTCTGCAACTCCAAATACTATTTGATGTGTAACATTAAATGTCATTGCTGTATCATTACCAGGGTTATCTGGATTAGTATATCCAATTGTTAATTTACCAGCACCTGCGGCACCACCACCACCAGCAACACCAATTTTTAAATCTTTAGTTTTAATTATAGAACTATCTATTTTTCCTGTCAAAACATTAGAAACTTGAATCGTATTTATAGAATTAGCTTCACCAATTTTTCCTATTACAATACCATCATTTCCAGAAAAAACAATAAAGCCTCTATTATCAACGCCAGATATAAAATTTGCTTTAACTTGATTTTTTATACCTACAGTAGCATCATGATTTTTGAAATTAATATTTTCAAATTGAGTAATTCCATTAAAAGTTATGGAACCAAGATTTTCAAAATTAAAATTACTGTCAGCACCACCTGTTATTGCGTTATTAAAAAGTACTCCAGAATTTGCAGGACTAGTAAAATTAATAGTTTTTGCAAAAATTGGTAAAGTAGCATCAAATATCATCTTATTATTTGCATTATCTATTATAAGATTTAATGTATTAATTCTGTTACCAACTGCACCTAAAGATTTACCACCAGCTGCATCACCTTTAACATTAATAGTTTTTCCATCTGCAGGTGCATCTGCAGCAACACCTCTATGTCTTATTGTTAATGTACCAGTTGCATTCACTGCTTGTGTGATGCTGTCTGCAAAAATAATATTTTTATCAGCTGCTGGATGTACACCATCTAAATCTGTATTAACATTAAAAATAATTTCACCTAAATTGTTCCAATTTGCTCCTCCGTTAACCGCTAAATCACGATTCACTCGAAATTCAAGTTTACTATTTTCATTCACTTTTAAATGTTTAATTGTCTCTGTAGCAGCACCTGTTAATATTAGTGAGGAATTTATTGCATCCGTGCCTACTTCAAGCTGTGCATTATTACCAATATTTTGAAACTCCCCATTTAATGTTATTTCACCATCAGTTTGAGCAAGAAGTTTGAAATTACTATTTGCAAAATCTATATCACCCAAAGCTGTGTAAGTATTTAGCGCTGCTTGTGCTGCTGTTACCTGATGATCATGCACTGCAGCATCAGCATTAGGCAAACCATCAACACCAGCGTAACCAGTTAAATAGAGAGTTTGATTAACGACGCCAGTAATAGTCAATCTTTGATCATCTCCACCAGCACTATTAACAACAGAACCAAGCCATAAATTATTAGTCACTGTTAATGCTGCATTATGATTATTAATATCCAGAACTATAGATGCACCATCAACATCTGCATTAATATTTGTATCAGCATCATGTATTAATTTCAATGTGGATCTATCAGCATCTTTGTTAACAGCTATCTCTAATGCGATATTATTTAGATCATGCATATCCAACCCAGCACCATCATTAAAACTAACAGCAGCATTAGTTGTATATCTCGCTAATCCAACAGCTAAAACATTGCTGCTATTAGATAACATTGCCAAAGCCGACGCTGTCAAGATTATATTTTTAAATTTTTTATTTTTTGTAATCTTCTTCATATTCCGAATCATATAACCCCTATAGAGTATTAATATTTTAAAAATGATTTATATATTTACATCTCATAGAGATTATAATAGGCTTTAAAAAAAAAGTCAGCAAAAAACTATAAAATATTTAAATTATTAATATTTAAATTAATTGTTAATTATTGAATTGATCAGGATTATTATGAGTCTCTCCCACAACTCCTTGATCTTGAGTTTCTAGCGCAGATAGATGATCAATAATATTAATTTCATTTATTTTCAAGCTTGCAGGCAATTTACTTATTTTATCAGTAAATATCGTGCTAAGATTTATGTCAAATGACATGAATTCTTGTTCTAGTTCTGTAGGAACAGATTGATTTATGTCCTTAGCAAGATTTTTAAGAAATAAATCTAATTTTTCAGACTTCTCTATTGTTAAATAATTTTCAATAAAAATATCATTTTTAATTTCTGATTCTATTGATATATTATTATCGCCAGTAGCTATTTGAAGCATTTTTGTAATAAAATCTAAATATAGATCAAATGATCCATTAGGATTATCAATAGATTCAATTGATTTTAAGATTATTTCTTTTTCATCCTCAGTACCATTACTATATTTTTCAAAAATCTTTTCAACTGCTTCTATTAATTTAGGTGCTAATTTGGATTTAACATAAACTAACATTTCTCTATGTACAGGAAAATTTTTTTCAGAATAATTAAAATCTATAGATGATTCTGCGACCTTATAAAATATTTTGGCTACAACTTTATCCATTGTTTTAATAGAACCATTGTCGTTTAATGTGATAAGACCAGATTTTATAGCTGCACCTGTTATCGCGAATGGATTACAGTACATTATGTGATTTAAAATTTTAGTATGTTCTTCATTAAATTTAGCTAATCTTTGTAATAATGGACTAGAGAGTTCTCTATCAGAATCTATAGCATCATGTTCAACTTTTTCATCATGTATAATTGTGTTCTTAAGATTAGGAGTTGATTCAACTATCTTTTTCACCTGATTTTCATCAATTTTATAATTAATATTTGCCGCAAATACTGCAAATTTTAATCCACCTAATTGTTTACAAAATCTTATTAGATTTTCTTCATGTCCTTTTTTCCATAATATTGCCTCTTTAAAGATTTCGTCTATAAGTAAATTACTTGCCTCTTCAAAACTCATATTTTTCAACGAAGAATCTGAATTCAGAAATAATATTAAATTTGGGACTATATTGGATAAACAATAGAATATATTATCGATATATGTTTTATCTAATTCTCCGTCTGTCAATTTTTTTAGCTTTTCACCAAATATTTGAATAAGCATAGGTATAGTAAGATAATTAAATGCATAGTTAAAATTAGTGGACTGGAGATTAAATGCAGTATTTGCATATGTATCAATTAAGAGTCTTGCTGTCTCAATAGTAATAGCATTATTCATTATGAGGCCAAAAACTCCTTGAACATGCTTTTCATCATTTATTTTTGTTGTACAACCAATTTTTTCTTTTATTTTAGGTGGCAGTTTTACTATTTCTTCCATACAAGATTCTGGATTTTTTAAAAATTGGGTTTTATTAAATTGATTCTCTTGTTCTTTCAAATCTTTAGATACTTTATCCAGTTCTGTTTTGAGGTCTGTTAGATGTGATTTTAATGTAACGAATTGTTCTTTGATATTTGTGCGATATTTATTTTCTGTGTTCTTCTCATATGATGCAATTATATTGCAGTAGAAATAATCATGTCCTTCAAATTTAAAATTATTTTTTAAAAAATTTTTAAGAGCCTCTGTTAGATCATTAAGATTTGTAAATAGTGGATCAAGGCTTTTTGTTGTATATATTTTTGTTGTATCTAGTTGTTTATTAAATTCCTCTCTTGTTTTCAAATAAGAGATATTTTGTAATAATCGATAGAAATGTAGAAAATCTCCAATAGACCTATCAGTACAAGCATAATCACCAAGCAAATAATCAGGTGTATTACGTTTGTTGTGTACATAACGATATGTACCATCATGCTTAGCAATAGTAATAGCATCTAATTGTTGAAATGAGCCTTCATAAATATTAAAATTTGTTAATATTATATCTAATTTTGTTATAATCTCTAATATATTATTTACAGATGGATTTGTAAGTGTTTGTTTTGTATCAACATTAATTGTTTCCAGTCTTTCAACTGCTTGAGTCAATATATCTTTACGAGCAATCATATCTTTTAAATCTTGAGAACATAAACTATCCTGAAATTTTCCTTTTGTCATAATATCGTTTTATTAATAATGTTAAAATATAATAATTAACGAAATTATAAAGAATATTTAAGAATTTGCAATAGAATAATTAATATTAGTTAATAAATTTGTGAAATAATTAAAAGGATATATTGATATGTCTTTAATCAGAGTTTAAATATATACATAAATACAAATAAATTAATGCATATAATTATAAATATTACAAAAAATAAATTATAATGAAATATATTACCAGTTTGTAATTTATTAATATTGTAACTAAAAAACTTTGCTATATTTGCAGTGAATTTTGAAAATATATTATCTAAAATTAAAACATCAAATATATATAATAATTGAGAGAGAATTCTAGTGCCATATACAAATATTTTGTTATATATAACATCAAAATAAAATTTATTTTCAATTAATTTACTTTTATAAATAAATTCAAACTTATATTTATTATATATATATATTGCAATTAAAATACCACAAATTGAGGAGATCATTGGCAATGTTTGAATATATAGAGATTGTGAAATATGGGGTTTTTGAACTATGCTATTAGCAAAATAACCACTTAATTTACTCATTGACAATAAATAATATCCAATCATTCCACTAAATAAGCTTCCCATAACTAAAATATTTAATATAAGATTCATAAAATTTGGAACTTCATTGATAGTATTGTAAGAGTCCCGAGATATTCTAGTTTTCCCATGAAATATAAATAATATCATTTTCATAGAATATATTGCAGTTAAAATAGTTACAATAATCCCTATATAATATGTTATATATCCGAATGAACCATTATTATAGAGAGATTCAAGAATTAAATCTTTTGAATAAAATCCAGAGAATGGATATATTCCCACTAATGCCAAACTAGCGCATATGAAGTTACTATAAGTAACAGGCATTTGAGATGCAAGCCCACCTAATTTTCTAATATCTTGTTCATGACATATATATATTATATTTCCAGCTAACAAAAATAATAGGGATTTAAAAAATGCATGTGTAATTAAATGAAATATAGCGGCATTGTAACTTGAGGCACCAATTGCTAAAAACATATAAGAAATTTGACTACATGTTGAATAGGCTATGATTTTTTTTAAGTCATTTTGAAATATTGCTAATAATGCTGTTATTAGGCATGTTAATGCAGCAATTATTGTTATAAAATTTAATGTAATTGGAGCATATTGAAATATATATGAACATCTAACTATTAAAAATACACCAGCTACTACCATTGTTGCTGCATGTATTAAAGCAGAAGCAGGAGTCGGTCCTTCCATAGCATCAGGTAGCCAAACATGAAAAGCTATTTGAGCTGATTTACCCATTACACCAACAAAAATTAATGAGCATATAATTTCAATAATTTTCATATCAAAACCAAAAATATTAGCTGTTTTAATGCTCAACATATTAGCATGAGTCAGCAAATATTTTAAATCACTGTGACCAGTATATATTATCAACAAAATGAAGCCAATTAGTAATGCGACATCGGATATTTTATTTACAATGAAGGCTTTTAAAGCTGCATTATTTGCTTTATCTTTTTCATTCCAAAAACCAATCATTAGATATGAACAAAATCCCATACCTTCCCAGGCTAAGAACATTTGTAATATATTCCCAGAGCTAACTAATAGTAACATAAAAAATGTAAATAACGATAAATATGAAAAATATTTTGCAATATTTTTATCATAATTCATATAACCGGAAGAATATATATGAATTACTGTTGATATAATATTCACCAATAACATTATAATGACGCTAAGTGAATCAATATATATTCCAAAATTTACTGATATATTTTCTAAATTAAACCAGCTAAAAAATTTTTTATGTGTTATATGATGTAATATGCCAACATAATCAAATATAAATATAGAAAATACTGACGTTAGAATCATAAAAAATAAAGACAAATAATATGAGAGATTTTTATTAATTTTATTTAATCTATTCCCCCAAACGCCATTAATAATACTTGATATTAATGGTAATATAATAATTAGATTAGCAATCAAATTCCACATTTTCAAAATTTATTTTAATTAATATCCATGACTAAAATGGAATTTTTATGTTTAAAATATACAATAAATAAAGCAAGACCTATTGCAATTTCTGCTGCATTAATAGAGAAAATTAACAAAGAAAAAATAACACCTGTTAATTGATTCTTAAAGCTTGCAAATGCTACAAAATTTAAATTTATAGCAAGTAACATAAGCTCTATCGACATCAAGATAGATATGATATTATTTTTTTTATTAAAAATTCCAACAATAGCTATTGAAAATATTATTGTAGACAATGCAAGACAATGAAATAAACTCAAGCTATTCATCATAATTGATATTTTTTACTCCATTACTTATTTTAGTATTTACTAAATATATTGAATTATCCTTATTACGCAAATTTACTTTAATCTGCTTTTTTATAAATTTTCTATCAGTAATTAATATCACACATGATAATATTGATGAAAATAAAATAATACCACAGATTTCAAATACAATCAAATAATCATTATATAAAATATTTCCAATATCTACAGTAGTATAAATTTTATTAAATATTGTTTTTTGAGTTAAGTCTGAAAGACCAAAGAAAATGATACTTAATACATCAATGCATAAAATAATTCCTATAGAAATATTTACTAGATTATATTTTTTTAATTCATAAAAATATTTATGATGTTTTATATCTACCATCATAATAACAAATAAAAATAATATTATACTAGCACCTGCTTGTAATATTATCATGGATAATGCTATAAACTCAGAGCCTAGGATGATCATAATAGCAGCTACATTTAAAAAACTTAAAACTAAAAAAATTAGTGAATATATAGAATTTTTAGAACATATAACGCCTATACAAGCTACTATTGCAATAGTAGCAAATAAGTAAAAAAATAATAGCATAAATTTTTATATTGTTAATATTTAGGAATATAAAATTATTTATAAGTTATTATTTTAACATATTGCATATAGTATGGTCAAATTATAAATTAATAAAAAGATTATTTTTTAAAAAAATATTCAATTATAATTAATTATTGATTAGGCAACAAAAAGTCTTTTATGTCTAATAAAGTTTTTTTATGACTAAGCTTTAATTAAAGTGATAATATAATTGCTATAAATTACAGATTATTTTAAATATGTCTATCAATTTTAGATATATAGAATATTGTATTTTTGTTTATTAAGACAATGAATCAGTTAAGATATAAACCCAACTGATTTCATTTTAATTTGATTATATGAGATTAATTGCTGAGTTCTTTTGATAGTTCTTCCTTAACGCGAGAAACTAATTCAGCAAAACTATCCATATTATTTATAGCTAATTCAGACAGAACTTTACGATCCATATCTATTTCTAGTTTTTTTAAACCATGCATAAATTGTGAATAGATCATTCCATGCATGCGAACACCTGCATTAATACGTTGAATCCACAAGGCTCTGAAATCTCTTTTACGATTTCTACGATCTCTATAAGCATATTGTAGCCCTTTTTCTACTTTTTCTATAGCTACTCTATAGCAATTATTAGAACGACCTCTATAGCCTTTAGCTAGTTTGAGGATTTTTTTATGACGATTCTTTGTAATTTTTCCTGATTTGACGCGTGTCATACACAACTCTTAATATATTATAGTTAATTAATCTGAAATGATAGTTAGTATTAAAGTACTCCGTATGGAATAAAATATTTTACAATATTTTTTGCATCTTGAGGGCACAATATTGTTGTTCCTCTCAAATTACGAAGTTGAGCTTTAGTCCTTCTTCTCATAAAATGTTGTTTACCAGATTGGCTAGCTATGACTTTACCAGTTGCTGTGATCTTGAAACGTTTTTTTACAGCGGATTTTGTTTTTAATTTAGGCATTGATTTTTTCCGTTTTGGTATTTAAAAATAATTAATTATTTAGTAAAATTGACAAATTAGGTATACCAAGTACCACGTTGCCAAACATACATAATTATACGCTATTTCATTATATATGATTTGCAATTACAAGCAAGATAATAATCATTTTATAGACCAATTGCTGCTCTATAAGCTTCTAAAATTGCTTCTTGTTCTGCGAGTTTAGCTTTATCTAACTTTCTAAGCTTAACAATAGTTCTTATAGCTTTCACGTCAAAACCACTAGACTCAGCATCTCCATATACAGTTTTAATTTCTTCAGAAATTTCAGATTTTTGTTCTTCTAAGCGTTCAATTTTATCTATAAATTGTTCTAATTCTTCTTTTTGTATCATATTTATTATCTTATTATATTTTCTAAACTTATAGTAAGTATATCTTAAGCTATTAAATATGCAAAATAATTTACATCAATCTCATCACTTAATTTCCATAGATTATTAATTATATTATAAGATAATCCCTTTAGTTCTTTTAAACTAATATTAGTAGTGCCAAATAATTGTGTGAGTTCAGATGGTTTAAGGAATTTATTATAATCATGAGTATTTTTTGGCACCCATCCTAAAATATATTCTGCCATAATGATAGATAGTAAATATGATTTTGTGGTTCTATTGATTGTTGACAAAATAATCATTCCATCTTTTTTGAGTAAATTTGCCAAATTTTCTATAAATATTTTAGGATTATTAACATGTTCTATTAATTCTAAACATATTATAACATCATACTGATTCATATTATTAATGACTAGTTCTTCAGCTGTTGAACATATATAATTTATTTTTAAATTATTCTTATCTGCATAGGATTTTGCTATATTAATATTTGCATTAGATGCATCAATTCCTGTTATATTATGATATGAATTGGCTAATTCTGATGAAACAAGTCCACCTCCACAGCCAATATCTAATATATTAAGATTTTTTAAATTAATTGCATCTAATGTAACAAAATGTTCTTCTATCTTGTTATTAATATAAGATATTCTAACAGGATTTATTTGATGCAAAATTTTGAATTTACCTGTCTTGTTCCACCATTCTTCAGATATTGCATCAAATTTATCAAGTTCCTCTTTATTAATAGATGAATTATTTATCATAATTTATGCTATTACTATGAGATTTGTTCAGACCTGAAGGCAATAGGTTACCAGATGATACAGAACTACCCAAACCATTTCTTACTTTTTCTGCTTCTGAGAGAATATTCATTCTTGCATCTTTTTCTTTCCGAAATTTTTCTATAGCTTGATTTGTAATATCACTGACTTTTATATTTTCTTTAGCTATAATTTCTCCTTTTTTATTAAAAATTTCCGGAACAACGATACCTTTATTTTGAGATAATTGAGTTTGTAATTCTTTAAGTTTCTCGTGCGTTATGGGTAATATAGAGATTTTACCATTTCTTTTAACACATAAAGGTGCATTAGGTTGATCATTTAATGGATATGTTCCAACTGGAACTGTGATATGTTCTAGTTTCCCATCTTTATAATGAGATGTTACATAGACAGCATCGTTAACATTAGGATTATTTCCATGTTCATCACGTGCAACGAATGACATATGTATAGGTCCTTTCGAATCTGTCAATGATGTAGGTATATCTATAATTCTATAATTTGTGACTTCTACATAATTATCTGTTATATAATTAGTATTTTGAAAACTCGTGGATTTAACTTTATTACCAGAAACGATAAATTCTGATTCTTGTCCATGTTTTTGCCACCTAACATCTTTGAAATTTGCTTTATGTTTCTCATGTATTTTTTTTGCTTTTACAGATTCTAATTCAGTAATTTTTTCCAACACATCATTATCAAGATTATTTTTGTTAATATTATTAACTTGTTGAATTGAAAGATTTTGAAATGAACGTAATATTGCATTATTAGGATCTTTAAAGGCTTCTTGATCGTGAACTATATTAGAAGTTTGTTCATTATGAACTCCAATAGGTTGCACTTCAGGATCTGTTTGAATATTCATTTCTGATGTTCGTTTAGTAAGTTCATCAGTTTGAATATTCATCTCTTTTGTTTCAGGTTTTTTAGTCTCTATGTGAAGTTGTTCCAGATTTTGAGCAATGAGAGATTTTTCTTCTTTTAAGTCAGCAATAGTATTTTCATGCATCTCAATTGCTTTTTTATATTCTCCTTCTTTAAAATGAGCAGATTCTTTTTGTTGTTCTATTTCTTTTCCTTGTTGGTCTATTTTTTGTTGCGCTGCTAACGTTTGTTCTTGAGTTTTTAACAATTCAGCTTTTAATTTTTCAATTTCAGATGCTTGAGATGATATGATTTGTTGCTTTTTAATATCATCTTCTTTTAATTGACGAAATTCAACTTGATATTTTTCATTATCAGTTTGTTGTTGTTTTATTGTATTTTCTTGTTTTTGTACGATATTATTGAGCAATCCATTGCCTTTTTCTAATTCTCCTATTTTTTTATTCAGCTCTTCATTTTCTTTGGAAGTTGTTGATGCTTTATTTATAGTTTCATTAAACTTTTTCTCTAATTCTGATTTTTCCTCTTTTATCTCATTAAAAGCTTTTGCTCCATTAGATAATGCGTCTTTTTGATTAATTATTGTAATATTTGCTTCGTTCAATTCTTGAGTTTTTTTCTCTAAATTTAGATTGACATCTTTAAATTGATCTATTTTAACTGCTTGTAGATCAAATCTTTCTTGTAAATTATTATTTGTTAATTTAAGTGCATTATTTTCTTCAGCTGATTTAGCAAGATCAGATTCCAATAGTTTATTTTGATTAGTGCTGTTTGATAATAGCGATTGTAAAGTTTCAATTTCTCTAGCATTACCTGTCATAATAGTAAGAGCTTCTGTTAATTTTGGTTCCAAGGCATTTTTTTCATCTTGAAATAATTTTAATTTATCCTCTAATTCTTTATTTATTGTAGAATGTTCTCTTTGTAAATTATCAAATCTTTCTTGTAAATCATTATTATGAACATTCTGATGTTCTATCTGATTATTTTGTATTAAATTTTGTTGCTCAAGTTCTTCAACTTTTGTAAGAATTGTAGTATTTTTATTTTTTAATTTCTCATTTTCTTCAATTATTGTAAGAATATTCTCTTTTTGTTTTTTAGAAAAATCTTGTAATTCTTCTAATTCAGTCGATTTTTTAGTATTTTGTTCTTGTAAATTGCTATTCTCTTGCCTTAATCTATTTGTTTCTTCTATTAATTTATCTATACTTCCAATCATGCCTTCTGCTGCTTCATCTATTTCTGTTAGATTAGGAGATATTGAAGGATTTTGTTCCTTTTCTTTATTATTTTCTGCAATTATCTGTTTTAATTCAGCATTATCTTTTCTTAATTTTTTTTCTCTTGTTGAGGTATCATTCAATTGTTTTTGTACTATACCTGTTTCTTCATTAGCTTTGGCCACTTTATTTGCTCTTTCCGCTAATTCTTTTAGTAAAGCTTCATTTTCTTGTCTTAATATATCGATCTGTTGAGTTAATTCCTCATTATCATATATTTTTTCAAACGAACTATTTACTGAATCTGGATTTGAAATAACGTCAAATGAGCTATGAGTAGAGATACTATCTCCTACAGCTTGACTAGAGAAACTATCTCCTGCAGATTTATGATCATCTTCATCAAAACTTTCATTTATTTCTCGCAATTCATCAGCTAAACTTTTTGTTGGTTGTTTATTACGTGCTTGAAATTCTTCTAATTCTTTAATTTCATTTTGTAGTCTTTTTATTTCATTTTGTGAAATATCGTAATTATCTCTGAACTCATTATTAATATTTTCAACTTGAACTAACTTTTGTTGCAGATTATGAACTTCTTGATTATTTTGTGATAAAGCATCATTTAACTTAGCAAGTTCTGAATTTGCTTGATTTATAGTTCTTATAAATTGATCTTTTAATTTTTCATCTTTTAAATCAAGTAAAGATTTTTGAAATTGCTGCAAAGTTTCACGAAGATCAATTTTTGCTTCCGGCGCGTCTTGAACAATTGATAGTTCTGGTTTATTGTTGACTTTATGTAATCTATCATTAAACTCATGTAAACTTGTCTCCATTTGTTTTATAGCCTGATCCGCTTTTTTTATAATATTTTCTTTTTCAATGATTTGTTGTTTTAAATTATCAATTGTTTTTATATTATTTGGTATCCTAATATCAATTTCTTGTATTAATAGTTTTAACTCATCTTGTTGCTTATCTATTTCTTCTTTAGCAATTTTATTTATTGCTACTTTATTTAATATATTTTCTGTAACAATTTGATAAAATTCTTGAAACGATTTTGATAATACTTCACTTGGATTTTCAGGTGAAATATTATGTATTATCATTCTTAGTAAAGGAATTTCCTGATATGCGGTAATTTGGTCAGGTGAATCATTTCTTATTTTAATTACAGATGAATCATTTCTTATTTCAATTAATGTATTTTGTTCAATATTTTGCTTAAACTCTTTAAAAAAATTTTGAGTTGTAAGTAGATCTTTATCGCGTATATCAAGTCTAAATAAATCATCATTTTGTAAATTACTAGAATTTACTATTGATCTTATATTATTTAACTGATGATCTATATCTTTTATTTGCTTTGCACAAAATGCCAAAGATTCTGATTTTATCAATTCATATTGTAATTTATCTATATCTTTCAATTCAGTATCTTTATGAGTCAAATCTTCTAATAATTCATTACCTTGCTTATCATTATTTTCTAAAGATTCTTTAGCTTCTTCTAAGCTTCTTTCTAGATTTGTTAAATCTTTTTGATTAGTTTCTACTATTTCATCTAATCTATCAATCGATTTTTTTAATTCTTCAAGTTTAGTATCAGGATATTTTTCATCAAATTCGCTCATGCTCTTAGAAAACCCATCCAGAATTTTACTTATATTATCTTTATTTTGTGGCATATGATAATCCTATATTTATTTAAAAAAATTATTTCTAATCTAAAAGCTCAATTGAAGCTTCTTCTAAAAGAGCAATTTCATCACGAATTTTTGCAGCTTTCTCAAAATCTAAATCAGAGGCAGCTCTAAACATTTGCTTTTTCAGATTCTCCATATGTTTTTTTAATTTAGTCGGATTTAACATTAGTGAGTGAGTATCAACTTTATTTTTTACTTTCTCATCTAATTTACTTAGTTCATTAATTGCATATATTGTTCTATTGATAGTTTTTGGAACAATATTATTCTCCAAATTATAAGCTTCCTGAACGCCCCTTCTTCTTGCAGTCTCATACATTGCAAATTTAATAGATTTTGTTATTTTATCAGCATATAAAATTACCCTACCTTCGCTATTACGTGCTGCTCGTCCAATTGTTTGTATCAACGAAACTTCAGAACGTAAAAATCCTTCCTTATCTGCATCTAAAATTGCTACTAAAGCACATTCTGGAATATCAAGTCCTTCTCTTAATAGGTTAATACCTACTAAAATATCTATTTCACCTTTTCTCAAGTCGCGTAATATTTCAATACGTTCTAGTGTGTGAACATTTGAATGTAAATATGATACTTTAAAGCCAAGTTCTTGTAAATAAGTTGTTAAATCTTCAGCCATTTTTTTAGTTAAAGTTGTGACTAAAATTCTATATTTTCTTTCTATTGTATTTTTGATTTCAACTATTAAATCCTCAACCTGATTAATAGCTGGCTTTATAATACATATAGGATCAAGTAATCCTGTTGGCCTAATAATTTGCTCTACAATAATATTATTTGATTCAGTTCTTTCAAATTCACTAGGTGTTGCTGATACAAAAACTGTTTGTGGACGCATTTCTTGCCATTCTTCGAATTTTAATGGTCTATTATCTAAAGCAGATGGTAGACGAAAACCATGTTCTACAAGCGATTGCTTACGTGCTTGATCACCATTATACATTGAACGAATTTGTGGAACTGATACATGGCTTTCATCAACAAATAATAATGCATTTTTAGGTAGATATTGAAATAAGGTAGGAGGTGGCTCTCCAATTTTTTTATCAGTTAAGAATCTTGAATAATTTTCAATACCTTTACATGAGCCTGTTTCTAACATCATTTCTAAATCATATTGTGTCCTTTGATTTAATCTTTGATATTCTACTAATTTATTATTTGCATGCAAAAATTCTAATCTCATTTGCAGTTCATCTTTTATTGCATTTGCAGCATTGGCGATAGTAGTAGAAGGTGTTACAAAATGTGAATTACCATAAATTGTAATATTATTCAATTTGTTAAATTTTTGATTGGTAATAGGATCAATCTCAATAATATCCTCAAGCTCATCGCAAAAAAATACTAACCGCCATGCTTTATCGCTGTAATGTGATGGAAATATATCAATATTATCTCCTTTAACTCTAAAATTGCCACGTTCAAATGAAGTATCATTACGTGTATATTGTAAATTTACTAAATCATTGAATAATTTAGTTCTTGAATATTTTTGCCCATATTTAAGTACAAGCGTCATTTCTGAATATAATTCAGGAGAACCAAGCCCATATATACAAGAGACGGAAGATACAACTACAACATCTTTTCTCTCTAGAAGTGATCTTGTTGCTGAATGTCTCATTAAATCTATGCGCTCATTAATTGAAGAATCTTTTTCTATATAAGTATCTGTTCTAGCTATATATGCCTCTGGTTGATAATAATCATAATAAGAAACAAAATATTCCACAGCATTTTGTGGAAATATTTCTTTAAATTCAGAATAGATTTGTGCTGCCAAAGTTTTGTTAGGAGCCATAATAAGAGCAGGACGTTGTAAATTTTCAATTATATTAGCCATCGTGAATGTTTTACCTGAACCAGTAATCCCTAACAACAATTGGGATTTTACACCATCTTTAATAGATTTTATAATAGCATCTATAGCTTTAGGCTGATCACCCGATGGTTTATAAGGCGAGTTAATTTGAAATTTCAGCACTATAATTTAACCATCATAAATTGATTTTACAATTATTATAAAATAAATTTCAAATTAATTAAAGTATCTATTTATAAAATATTAATCATTTTCTATATTTCCAATTATTTCGCGATATTCGCGATATATGACATAGACTGAACTATTTTCATTTACATAGCTAAAGTTTGTCTCTGGTCGTATTACATCAATTTTACTATGATCAACTAATTCGTTATTAACTCTAATGTAAAGAGTAAAGTTTTGTGATATTACAATTTTTACAAAATTATTATTATTAGTTTCTCTCTCATGTAAATTATCATCAGATAGAGAAAAACTATCGTGTGAATTATTATTTGTAGGATCTGTAATTGGATAAACTGTTGCAAAAAAATTTTCACCTATTTCAATTTCAGGTGAATTTATTATCATAATTTGAGGTGATTGATTATTGAGATTTTCATGATCATTATTATAATGCTCTTGATCATGATTATCATAGTGATTAATATATAGAATATTGTTAAAATTTAAAGAGCAATTTGGCCATAATATTAATATTGAATTATCTTGAGAATTAATCACTGGAATTTTAGAAGAAACTATATGTCTTGAATTGTTAGTCATAATTTATTCATATTTAAAAATTACAAAAAAATGCTTATAGATAAAATATTAGCAAGTTTTTTAAAACCAAAGATAAATATTATCTTTCTTATATTGTAATTTAATCACCAATAAAATTAAAATATATAAAAAATGATGTTCCTGCTAAAAGTAACGTATCTGTATAATCTGAATTTGCATCACTAAATATAAAATAACGAAAACTAATGTCTGAAAAGAAAGAAGGAAGATTTGTATCAGTATGATTCGTAGAATAATAATCATAATCAGACAAATTTAAATTATTCGTATAATTTTCTGTACTAATTATTGCTCCTGTTGTCATTGCTCCAAAAGTTGATATTCCCCATAATAATGGTAATCCTAATTTAGATATATTATTAACAAGATTTTTTAGACTAAATGTAAACATTATATTATCCAAATATTATTGTGAATATTATTCTGCCATCATCAAGATGACAGATATAATTAATTATTAGATTTAAGAATTAGTATCCACAGGCGGTAATCCCTCTTGCCCAGACGGTATTGTTGCGTGGATCTCTTGTGTCATACTATTAAGATTTTGAACAAGATCATCTGTTGTTACAATATTATTATCAGATTGATCTTGCTCCACTGAAAGTTGACCATCTTCACCTATAACATAAGTAATTGGTTGGTCTGTATTATTTGAAGCTCTTATAAATGCAAGAACTCCACCAGGATGAATAGTCAGTATAGTCCCGATAGCTAAGTCATCAATTTTACAACTTATGTGGTCTGTTATTGTTATTGCATTTACTTCACTATCTTTAGATATTTCATCTAATTTAGTCACTTTACCAATATCAGTTACTCGATATGTTGTTAGTTGATCTGTAATATTTGAAGCAGCTATAAAAGCAATACTACAACCAGGATTAATAACTAGTTTAGTTCCATTAGCAATAGGATGATTAATGTTAAGTGTTCCATCTTTTATTGTTATTTCTTCTAGTGTAGTAACATTTAATGTTTCATCTAGTTGTGTATCACCCATAATTTTACCTATAATTAAGTTTAAAAAATATTAATTTTCGATAACAATTTTTTATTATCAACATAATTATTATTATGATTTTTAGAAAAATGCAAGAGCAAAATTAATATATTTTTTTGCTTGAGTTAAAGCTATTTGAAGGCTATAATTACGTGTTTTTTTACTAAATTTACTAAAATAATTAAGAATTAGACTTATGATAAAAAAAACTATATAAAATATAATATTATTAATTAATATGACTTATTATTATGTGGTATATTTTTTGGGGACTAGTAATTTTTTTACTTATATTTGATCTTGGTATTATATCATCAAAAAATAGACAAATGACATTAAGAGAAAGTATATATTATAGTATTTTTTATATTTTTATAGCATCTATTTTTGGAATATATATTTTCTTTTCACTCGGTAGCAGCGCATCATCAGATTATTTTACATGTTTTTTACTAGAAAAAATAATGGCGCTTGATAATATTTTTATTATATCATTAATATTTCAATTTTTTAAAATAGAAAATCGACAAAAACATAAAATATTATTATATGGAATATTAGCAGTGATAATATTAAGAGGAATTATGATATATTTTGGTACAATGATTGTTAGTTCCTATTCGTGGATATTATATATATTTGCAATATTTTTAATATATACAGGTGTAAAATCCTTAATATTTGACAGGGCCGTTCTAACTAAGAAAATAAAAATGCTGAAAACTATTGATTCTAAACG
>DYTE01000010.1 GCA_020726135.1 Rickettsia conorii | reverse complement strand
GTTTAGAATCAATAGTTTTCAGCATTTTTATTTTCTTAGTTAGAACGGCCCTGTATTCTTATCGTTTAATGCCGATATTTGACGTTTGAGTTGAAGTCTGAGTGTTTAAATTATTACCAACATTATTGGGAACAATAGAACTAATTCCAGATCCTATATTCCTAGCTTTCCATTGCAAATTAAATTGATTTATTTTAGCTTTTGCTTCCTCTGTAGTTTTTGATGAAGCTATAGACTTAATTTCATCAACTGAAAAATTTTTTATATCATCAAACAAATCTTTATTTTCTCCATATAATTTTATTGCATTAAAATCCGTTAAAACTTCAATTTTTCCTACATCTAAATCTTTAAGATCATCAAATTTATAATGTTTATATTGATATCCATGATTTGCCCAATCACTAGTTAAAACTTTAATTTTCTCTACAGGTAGATCTTTAAGCTGATTAAATGTATAATATTTTTTGTTATATCCTATGTTTGGATAACAACCAGCTAAAGTTTCAATTCTCTCTATATCTAAATCCTTAAGATCATGAAATGTAAAATATCCATTCTTATATCCTTCATTTACAAAATAACTAGTTAATACTTTAATTCTCTCTACAGATAGATCTTTAAGATTATTAAATGTAAAATATCCATTCTTATACCCTAATACTGCACTATCACTAGCTAAAGCTTCAATTCTCTCTATATCTAAATTTTTAATATCATCAAATATAAAATGTTTTTCTTTATATCCTTGAATTGCATATTTATTAGCTAATGCTCTAATTCTCTCTGCATCTAAATCTTTAAGCTGATCAAATGTAAAATATCCATTCTTATACCCTAATACTGCACTATCACTAGCTAATGCTCTAATTCTCTCTGCATCTAAATCTTTAAGCTGATCAAATGTAAAATGTTTTTCTTTATATCCTTCTAATGCGCTAGATATAGTTAAGGCTTCGATCTGTTTTGCATTCAGATTTTTGAACTTATCCACCGTAAAAGGTTGATCTTGATAATATTCCCATCTGCGATAATAAGCAGTTAATGCTCTAATACTCTCTATATCTAAATTTTTAATATAATCTAATTCTAGATATTTGCCTAAAAGTCCTTGTACACGATACTCACTTAATACTTCAATTTTCGCTACATCTAAATCTTTAAGATCATCAAATGTAAAACATCCCTTCTGATATCCGTCGAATGCTTGACTGCTAGTTAGGGCTTTAATTTGTCTTACATCTAAATTTTTAAGATCATTAAATGTAAAATATTTTTTTTCATATCCTGATATTGCATAACCATTACTTATATCATCACTAGTTAATGCTTCAATTTTTTTATAATTAAAAAATTTTAAATCATCTACTGTAAAATATCTTTTCTCATATAAACCAATTATTCTGTCATTAATTAAGAACGTAATTACATTATCATCTAATTCAGATATTCGTTCATCCTTCTTTGAAATATTATTATGAGCTAACATTAATAGTAAAGAATCTTTTTCTTCTTGAGTTATATTTAAATGATTTATTCTTATTTCTCTGATCTGCTTTTGCAAATCATTATGAAATCTAGGATATTCTTTATCTTCATACATTTTGTTTATTTTTGATACATTACATGATAAAGATATTTTGTTTAACACATTAATTTCACTCTCATTGAATTTTACAGAGATATATTTATCTTGTTTTAAAAGTCTATTATGTTGCAATATCAATTTGTGCAATATAGGATTTTTTATAAGTTTATTAAAACTTATCTCATCTAATTTTGATAAAATATCAAGTCTATTTTGCATTAAGAATAATTGATCGTAATGCCGAGCTCTATCTTTATCTAAATCATAAGTTGTCTTAATTGACTTATTTAAACTTTTTATTAAGTTATCAATTTGATCCTCTCTCTCTAGCTCAACTTCATAAGTTAGAAAATTATGAAAATTCACATTCTTAGTAAATTTAAAACCATCATTAGTTAAATTTATCAAACTATCAATCTCTATATGATCAAATCTATTAGATTCATTATCACCAAACATACTAAATTCTACTTTTGTTTTTTTTGTTTTAATATCATATGTAATGTTTAAAACAAGAGAATGTTGTCTAAGTGGTATATTCCTAGTAATCTCAAGAATTTTGTTTTCTAAATTATAATTAGTAGAAATATTTGCTTTATCGCCTTCTATTTTTAATTTTTGCTCAAGTGTATCATTTAAAGTCGTAATAATTTTCGGTAGTTGTTTTTCTATTCTTGCGCTAATATTGCTATTTAAATTATTTACAGATACGATCATATTTTGATGAATCAAAGTAAACATATCCTCTAAAGTCTTTGGATTACCTGTATCAACTCTCCAAGTTTGCGCACATACAATATCAAGAGTTTTCTTATTTACTAAAAAATATGACGGAAGAAAACTAGAATTATTAAATGATTTGTAATTATTTAAAAATACATTCATTCTGTTTATTTCTCCTGTAATTCCATATTGTGGTACTGTTATGTGTCCATTCCAGTATGTTCTCCCTATCCTATCATCAGCTCTAAAACTAGTCCTCTTAGCCCAAATTTTTAACAAGCCATGAAATTCCTGTAACATAGATTTAAAATTCTTACCCTTGGTTTCAATATCAATATATTGAGTCGATCCTGTCAAATTTTTAATTGATAGATCCATAATCTCAGTAATTGCAGATACTTGTTCTAACATAATCATTTGAGCGATTGGCGTTAAATCATTGCTCCAATTATGATATTTATTCAATTCTGATAAATTATCATGTAATAATTTCAGTGATTCTTCAAATTTTGCTGGTTCCTCCCATGAAGATATTTTAGATTTCATATTATCTATAATTGCAGCAGCCTGATTAATTGGCTTCATATCTAATTTTTCAAAGTCTTCTTTTAAAGATTTAAATGTTTTGGCAGGATATTTTTCTTCATATTTTTCTGTAAATATAAAATTTAACCATTTTGGATGAATATTAAATGATGAGATTTTATTCATAAAATCACTCAAAACAACAATCGGTTTTGGCTCAATTTCAAGTTTTATAAGAGCAATATCTGTACAAAATTTCTGCCAATTTTCTTTTGATTTATCATTGATAAAATAATCGTCAAATTTCAAAAGTTCCGTTAGATATTTTTTATTTTCCTTTGATATTTCTTGTTCTCCAGCTAACTCATCTGCTAATTTTTCATATTTATTATGACGTATTTCCATCGCTAGAGAATTTGCTAAAATTCCCTTTGAACCAGCTCCTAAAAATATTCCTTCAAATTTTTGAAGAATATTAAAATATTTGATATAAAAATCATCATCTTTTTCATTTGATACTTCTAGTTGTTGCCATAAATCATAACTAATTATCATAGTTTTTTGATATAATTCTTGGCTTATGTAATTTTTCTTCCTCGCAGAATGGCAATATCTCAAATTATTTGCAATAGCATTTTTGATATTTTCATTATCAGTGCCAACTAGTGGAGTTTTCAACACATCAAAATTATCTCTAATTTCTTTAGCCTTATCTTCTATTAAAATTTTCTCTTCATTAATTCCATAATTTAAAATTTTAAATATTTCATCCAATTTTTCTTTATCTTTAATTTGGTCCAAAGCTTGTGGTGAATTAATGCTTATATGAGATGTTAAACTTGAAGCAAAAATACCATTTTTAATAATCTCTTGCTCAACTAATGATTTCACTGCATCAGGAGTATTTTTCATTCTTTTAAATTTTTCTTTATCCAGACTAGCAAGAATTCCATGTTGCGGATCAATAATTAAATTGCCATCTTTCTTCAAAATATTCTTAGCTTTTTCGATATCAGAAACTTGCATACAAATAATAGATGCATTATTAAATAGACCAGCTTCATGAGAAGTTGTTGCAGCAGGATTTTTAACTATCACAGCTTTAATATTTGTTTTATCTTGCATATCTAAATATTTACTAAGCGCTTGTGGTAAATTTTCCGCTATGATTATTTGATCATTTGTTACAATTCTACAATCATTGATTTTAGGAGTAATAACTTCTAAAGCTTTAGTTGTTGATTTTTTGTAATTGCTTAAAAATTCTGGGCTTAAAGCAGAGGCTAGATTGCGATTGATTGTTTCTGGAATGGCTCTTGCTTGTACTATAGAAATAATATTATTTTCATGATTATAGACAAATTCTATATCCATTTGTTGTTGATATTTCTCTTCTAAAAATTTAGCAAATTCAGATAAATAAGAAGCAACTTCATCAGGAATTGATTGACTAAATTTTTGTGTTAATGTGTTTGTTTCTTGGACTAGTTCAATTTTACCTTCTTGATTCTTGACTGGTACAATTCTAAATGGTTTTGCTACTATAGAACTGTAAACTAGACCATTTGGACTAATATAATAATTGTCAACAGGCCCTTTGCTATTTACAACATATTCACCATGACCATATGCAGCATCTATCATTGTTCCATTTTTATCACTATATATAACACCAGATGATACTTTGCTTGATTTATCAGTACCTACAAGTTGCTGTAATAATACAGGTGGTAATAAGATTTCCTTAATAGCATTAATAGCCTCTGCCTGACCTTTTGCAGCGATTAAACCCAACAATTTTTGCTCAAATGATTTTTTGGTAAAATATGATGCGACTACTTGCTTCATACCATCTTTGATAGAAACTAGATCTGTTGTAGTTGCTACACTTTCATTACCACCAGGATTTGCCATATTAGCCATATCCTCATATTTTCCAGTACTACGTATCATTAGGTCTTTATTTTCTGAACTAATTGATGCTATAGTCTCTGTTAAAGATGTAGATAAATCATGATTTTCAAAATATTTCACTATATGTTTTTGTAAATCTTCTAAATATTGAGCAGCTTCATCATTAATAGTTTTTTTATTCGATTGAGCTTGGTAAGCAACAACAAATTTATCGAAAATATTACGCCATTCTTTATTATCATGTAAATCTAAAAAATTAGCAATCTCATCTCCTGATATTGCTTTAAATTTTGGTACTTCAAGAATTATTTGTGAATTTATATTAAATTCTTTAGATAATTGTTCTAAATTTATTAAATTAGCAGCTTTGTAACCATATTTTTCTGCATCTTTTTCAATTTTTTCACTATATTTTGACATAATTTTTCTTTCTCCATATTATTTTAAAATAAATATTATGTATTAATGTATAGAGAAAATATAATAACGCAAAGAATATTTATTCTAGATTGAAAAAAATCAAATGTGAGATTTAAATTATGGAATTTGTACATCAAAAAGCATAAAATTATATTTGTTTGGCACAAATCAAAAACTCTTGATTACCTTTGGCACCAGTAATTGGGCTTATGATTATTCCTTCTATATAAAATCCATAATCATGCTCAAGCCATCTTAGTATTGTTGCACAAACTCTTTGATGAATCTTTGAATCTTTTATAATTCCTTTCGTTTTACTGACCTCGTGTTTCTCTGCTTCAAATTGAGGCTTTATAAGTGCTATAAGAGTAAAATTATTTTCAGATAATTCAATTGATTTTGGTAATATGCTCATAAGACTAATAAAACTTGCATCACATACAATCAAATCAGGTTTTAGAGTAATTTGTTCTTTTGTAAGATATTTTGCATTATTACGTTCAAGAACAGATATAGTTGGATTATTACGAAGTTTATAATGTAATTCTCCATATCCAACATCTACAGAAAAAATATGTCTAGCACCACGTCTTAGCAAAACTTCTGTAAAACCACCAGTGCTAGATCCAATATCTAAACATACTAAATTTTGTGGATTAACATTGAAATAATCCAAAGCTTTAATTAATTTTAATGCACCTCTTGAGACATAGTCATGATCTTTTTGTTTGATTGAGATTCTATCTCGTTCTTTATTTATAATAGTACCAGCCTTTGTTATAATTTGTTCATTTACATAAACAAAACCCTGCATAATCAAGCTCTGCGCTAATTTATTATCATCTATTAAATTATTTTGCACTATATATTCATCAAGTCTTATTTTCATATATTTACTTAAATTTTTTCAAAGAAACCAACTAATTCCATATGTGGACTATAATAAAATTGGTCAACAGGTGTGACAGAAGTAAGTTTATAATTATTTGCAGTTAAAATAGCTGCATCTCTAGCAAAAGTTTTTGGATTACAGGAAATATAACATATTTTTTTTATATTGCTTATAGCTAAATATACTGATTGTGCTTCTGCACCAGCTCTTGGAGGATTAATTACTGCATAATCATAATTGATAAGCTCTGAATTAGTTAATGGATGCAGAAATAAATCTCTTACATATAGATTTATATCATTATTTGCTTTTCTTAAAGCATCTATAGATAATTTATCTGATTCAAATCCATGAACTTTATAAGATGATGATAATGGTAAACTATAAGTACCTCTACCACAAAATAAATCTACAACTTGTATTTCAGACAATTCATTCATTGTATAAAAAAATTCTATTATTAGATCACTTAAAATTTTGTCAGACATAGAACTAGCTTGTAAAAAACAATAAGCATCAATTTCAACTTCTATATCACCAAATTTTACAAATGGTTTTTCTATCTCATATATAATATCAATATTTTTACGATGTCTAAAAGCCAAACGAATTATATTATTAGCTTTAGCAAATTTATATAATATTTCTCTCTGTGTTTCATTTAACGACTTATGTTCTTGAATTGTAAAACTACAATCAATACCATTATCAGTCTTTGTTATAAATATTTGTATTTTTTGCTTATTGTCTAAAACTAACTCTAATATATTCTTAAGAGACGGTAATATTGTTGATAATTCAGGCGATAAAGCCATACAATTATCAATATTAATAATTTGATTGGAATGAAAACGATGAAAACCTAAAAACAATTGATCATGCTTTTTTATACCTTCTAAATTCGCTCTTCTTCTATTACCAAAAGGCACAGTAATTACAGGATTAACTACAGTATCTATATTATTTTTATGTAAATGTGAAGTAACTAAATTAAATTTAAAATCATTATATAGATCAATATTTAAATGTTGAAGTAAACAACCTCCGCATGCACGAAAATATTTACATGGAGGAGATGCCCTCATCTCAGATTTAACTTCAATTTCTTTAAGTAGACAATTTTTAGTACGTCTATATTGGTGCCTCTCAAAACGGACAATCTCACCCGGCAGACTATAAGCTAATTCTACTTCTCCAAGTTCTGTGCTTGATACACCAAGTCCATTATCATTAATATATTTAATTGTACATTTTGCTTCTTCTATCAGAGTCATATTTATTTTATATTATATTGATAATTTCGAATATAATGATATTTTTCCAAATTATCCAGAAATAAAACTTAATATAATATTTTATATCTATTCATATTTGTAAAACTACAAGTTCTTACTTATAAACTGATTGAGAAATTATAGATTTCAAAATTTTTGACATATTCAAAGATGATCTAGTAATGTTATTATTCATATAATAGTTAGTATCAGTAGTATTAATTAGTTCATGATTAATAATATTTTTAGAATTATTAAATTTTAATGTGTCATTATTTATATTTAAAATATGTTCATATAGTTTTAATCTTAAATCATCTAAATTTTTTATTGATAGATCAATATTTAAATATTGTGATAAATTCATTATAATTTCATAATCTTCTTTTACTAGATTTGCTGGCTTAATTGCCCTATTTGTCATTTGTACTTTGCCTTCCATATTCACATATGTTGCACTTTTTTCATAATATGTTGTTGATGGAAGAATTATATCTGCTATAGAGGCTGATCGATCAAAATGACTTCCTTGATATATAATAAAATTAGAATCTGATTTTAGCTGTTTTAAATCTATCTCATCACTATTAAGTAAATATGTTAATTTAATATGAGATTTTTCTATTTTGTTTAAAATTTCTGTTATGCTGGATGAGGATGTATAAAATCCAGTATCTAAACATCCAACAATAGAAGCATGATTATGTAAAATATTAAAAGCTTTATCACTAATTTTATATTTTTGCATAATATCATATATTAATTTATATATAGAATATGCATCATTTCGCTTATATATTCCTTCTCCTATTATAAATATAGGATTTTTAGCATTCAATAATTGTTGTGCAAAATCATGGGACCCTTCTAATATATTCGATAAAATTTGTGGATTATCACCTAATTCATCGATATTGTAAGTCTCATCAAATATATTTCCAATTCTTGCAATTTTCATCTTAAAAGCTCTATTTAATAAACCAATAGAAGCATTAAAAACTGGTGCAGCCTTTCTTGGATTAGCTCCAATAAGCAGACATAAATCAACTTCCTCAATATTATTAATATTAAATAAATAATTTGAACGAGAGAATATATCAAACTTATAATCAAATTCATAAGAATGATTATTCACTTGTAATTTTTTCATTAAATATTTCATTAAAAACATAGATTCAGTACATGCAAATGCTCCAGCTATAAAAGCCATTTGATCTGGTTTAGTTTCAGTAAGTTTTTTTGCTACTAATGTTATTGCTTCATCCCATCCGCATGGTTGTAATATATTTTCTTTTCTTATATAAGGATTGGTAATTCTTTGAAAAGAGTTTGCATCATAAGAAAAACGTGCTTTATCTGAAATAAATTCACCATCATTTTTTGGTAGAATTCTCATAATTTCAGAACCACGACTATCAATTCTAATATTAGCACCCATCGCGTCCATTAAATCTATTGAATAAGTTTTAAATAATTCCCATGATCTCGCCTTAGAATTATATGGTTTAGAATTTAATGCTCCAACAGGACATAAATCAATCATATTACCTGATAGTTCAGATGTTAAACAATGTTGTAAATATGAAATAATTTCTGTATTTTCTCCTCGATTAATTGACCCTAATTCCTCTATTCCTGCAATATCTGTAGCAAAACGCACACATCTCATACAATGAATACATCTCGTCATTTTAGTTTTAATTAATGGACCTAAATCTTTATCCTTTACTATTCTTTTATTTTCATGAAACTTACTTGTATTTTTACCATATTTAAATACATAATCCTGTAATGCGCATTCTCCTGCTTCATCACAAACAGGACAATCAAGTGGATGATTAATTAATATAAATTCTAATATTCCACTCCTAGATTTTTGAACCATTTCACTATTTGTATATATTACCATATTATTTGTTACAAGATTATGGCATGAAGCAACTGGTTTAATAATTTTCTCTACTTCTACAAAACACATTCTACAATTACCAGCTATTTTCAACTTTTTATGATAACAAAAATGAGGAATTTCAATATTTAAAGCAAGACATGCATTAAATATGGTTATACCTTCTTCAACCTCAAGCTCAATTCCATCTATAGTTATTTTTATCATAGTGATTTTGCTAATGATGATGTGATTCCTAAAATTTGTCTTAAAATTGGTAGCACAGACTTGGTAATATTTTCAATCTTAAGGATTTTAACAACAGAAGTTTTAGAAAATTGTTCTAATTTTTGAACTATTGGTATTAAATTATCACTAATAGTTTTTGCATATGGTTGTATTTCTTTTGTTAATTTGGTAGTAATTATTTTCAGTTCGTTTACTACATTTTTTACTAATTCAATTTTTTCTTTCATAGTATTTTTATATTTAATTTCTTTTGCATGTTTTATTACAGGATCAAATAATTCAATTATTTCATTTTTGAAATTTAAATATGTTTTCTCATTAGGTATTTTTTCAATTATATGATCCTTTATTTTTGCTATAATTTTATGCAAATTATTTAATTCATCACATATTATTTTAAATATGCCTTTCTCATCAATAGATTTTTTGACTGTTGCTAAGATTTTTTTCAATGTTTCAATTTCTTCAGTATAAGGCAATTGAGATATTTTTATATTTGTTTCTTTTGAAAGATCAGAAATTATTACAGCTTTTTTGCCTTCAGGAGTTAATTTTATTTTCTCTATTTTATTTTTAATTGCTTCTATATTTTTTATTAATTTATCTGATGTTACTTCTAAAACAAGTCTAGCTGCAATAGGACTCATTATTAAACTTATTATTGGCAAATGAATTGCGATAATAGCTGTAATACTTGCGCTAATTGTTTTTACCAGATTATTTGATATTCCACATGTCAGTTTATCTAATGTATTTAACATAATTTCAATTTTTTGAATAGATTCAAGTATTTTTAATATTGATTTTAAAACATCATCTGTTAATAAAATATCTTCCAATTTACTAATATTATTTTTAAGAAATGGTTCAAATTTTTTAAACAAATCTTGCATATTGATATATAAAAAATCAAGCTCTTCTTTTATTTTTACAGCTTCTTGTGAAGAATTTTCTATATTTAATAAATGATATAGTTTATGTATATTTTTTGAAAGACTGAATATTATATTTATATAATCAATAATTTGTGTACTTTCGTATGTTTGTGATATTATCTTCATAGTTCACTCATAAATTAAATTAATTAGAATAGTTCTTCACTCATGCTTATTGCTCTTAAGGACAATATTTGTTATATTTCAAATTAATAATATAATAATTTTTTAAAAATGTAGACAATTTAATGCGTAAAACAATAATATTTATTGTAACAACATTGTTACATACACAGATTCATGCTTTAAAAATTGAAGAAGCTTTAGTAAGTGGTTATAATAATTACAATAAACTCAAGACAGATCAAAATAATTTTATAAAATCATTGGAAGACTATGCAAAAACTGTTTCTGGTTTTTTGCCAACAATAAGCTTTGATACTTCTATTCAAGATGGTGAAATAGGTGATAAACTTAAACAATATAACGGAAGAACAGAGAATAATTTAAATATAAAACAAAATTTGTTTAATGGTTTTAAAAGCAGCACTGATCTCGCAATGACTCAAATTCTTTTTAAAGCAGAAAGATCAAATTATTATAGCAAAGAAGAGAAAGCCTTTATAGATTTAATTAAGATATATCTTGACTATTATGAAGCCTTAGAAAGTTTTAAAGCTTCTGAAACTAGTATAATGGCTAGACGCAAAAATCTTTCTGCTGTTCAAGAGCAATTAAAACTTGGAGAAACTACCAAAACTGATATGGCAGCTGCTCAAGCAGAACTTTTCAAAGCAGAAACTGAAAAATTAGATAAATATTCAACATTACAAGACAAAAAAGCAACATTTGAACAAGCTTTTAATATTATTTCTGATAATCTTGAATTACCTGAAATTCCTGAACATATGCCTCAATCATTAGAAGAATTAAAAGAAAAATCTTTAAATAATAATAATTTTATTACTGCAAAATATTCATATGATGTTCAAAAACTGAGTGTAAAATCTGCTTATGCCAATATGTTACCAAATGTAGATTTAAATTTATCAGTAGGAAAGGCAGGTAACTATCAAACCAGAACTGGTATTGCGTCAGTTAATACAACAAATCCTCAAATGACCACAAGATTATCGGTTACTATCCCAATTTATCAGTCTGGTCAAGAATATAGTCTTATTAGAAAAGCAAAAAATTCATTAAGAGAGTCAGCACTAAGACTTGATGATATTACTAAAGAAATAAATTACAAAACCTCTATTTATTGGGAAGCATTTAATGCAACAAAATCTGCCATTATTTCCGCTGATGCTAGTGTAAAATATGCGAAAATAGCAGCAGAAGGCGCCCAATTTGAAGAAAAAGTTGGAACCAAAACTATATTAAATGTATTAGAACAACAGAAAAATCTATATGATGCAGAATTAAAGAAAATTGCTATTCATAAGAATTTAATACTTACTGCTTATAATATTAAATTTTTAGCTGGTCAATTAACTGCCAGAGCTTTAAATTTAAAAGTTGATTATTTTACACCTGAAGAAGAATTTAAAAAATTTAAAAAACGAATTTTTATAGATATAAATGCATTAAAATTCAATGACAAAAAACAATGATAATTCAAACCAGGAAATGTCAGTAGATGAAATTTTGAAATCTGTTCGAAATGTTATGACGTCTAGAATAAATAATATAAATCATGATATTGATGAAGAAATTCTAGAGTTAATTAACATTGATGATGAAGTTACAGAAAATATTTCATCTGAAAATTCAAATTCTGATGATTTAAATTTATCAAGTTTACATGAAGTTTCAAGTAAATTACTATCTAATGAATCAGTTAAAGAAACAACAAATATAATTAATGATTTTACAAAAACTGCAAAAGAACTATTGAAAGATCAAAAACAAAATGACTTTACTCCTTTAGAAGAAACGATTATTCAAATTATTCGTCCAGAATTGAGTAAGTGGCTTGATAATAATCTTCCAATTATTGTACGAGAAATAGTGGAGAAAGAAATTAAAAATTCAATGATTAGTGATTTTCAAAAAAAATAAAATTTGGCAATTATATGCGATATAAAATATCTTATACAAGACATTTATCTATATTCTTCTTCTTGATATTATTAACTTTTAATTATGTAATAGCTAATCCAAATTTACCACCATCTTTACCGAAATTAAATAATATCGAAAATATTAATAATTCTGTAGAACATACTAGTTTTCTTGATAAGATCAAATCAAGTTTTAATGGATTTTTGAACATATTTAAGAAAGATAAGGTGCAAGCAAAAACTATAGAACCTATTATAACAGAATTAAAACAAACAATAGAAAATGAAATAGATTCTAGTGAAGTAGTAATACCTTCTCTTCCAAAAGATGCTAAATCTCGTAATGATATATTACCAGCAATTCAACCAATATCTGAAACATTAAATATTCACGAAATAGTAGAAACTAAAGAAACACAAGAGCTTGAACCAGGAGTAGAATCAAAGCTTGCAGATCTACCAGAAATTCCTCAAATTTTAGAAAAAAATACAAAATTAGAAACTTCAAACACATCTTCAGAAAATCTTGTGGTAAAGTCTAATTTAATAAAATCAGAGAATATTATAGATAATCACATTATTATTACTGAACCGATTAAAAAAGATAGAATATCTAGTCAATCTGAGAAAAAATTAGACTTACCAAAGAAAAATACTAATATTCCTAATAATAATGATGAACCTAAACCAATCTTTATCGTTCCAGTAGAAACAAAAATAGATACTATAAAAATTCCAGATGCACCAGCTCCGGATCAAGTAATAGTTGTTAAAACTGAAATAATTCAAAATAATCTTAACAAGATAGATGAATCATTGACAAAATTCATATCTAATGAAACTCAAATGTTACTTTTACCAAATGATGATATTGTGCTTGGCAATATTAGTATGGAAACTAAGTTAGAACTGATGAATATATCAGAATATTTCTCCTATATCGAGAAAGAACAAGAAAAAATAAAATTTAGCAATATAAGAGAAAATCTAAATAATTATGTTAAAAATTATAAAAAGAATTTTTATCATTTATCTAAAAATAACGTTAAGAATTTTACTGATCTCTTTGAAGAAGCATCTGATTATATCAATAATAATAAAATTCAAGATTTAAGAATATTATTAGAAAATTATAATTCTATATATAGATATAACAAATATAGTGAATTATTAAAACAAGCTATTAAAAATAATAATTATTATATGACTAAGTTTTTACTAATACATGGGGCAAATATTTGTATTTTAGATTATTGTAATACAAATCTAATGGATATAGCAAGAAAGGCAGCATGCAACAATATTTGTTATTAATGAAAGAACATAATATGAATTATATATTCAATGAATATTTACCAATTGCATTATTTTTCTTTATTGCAATTATTTTTTCTCTCATTGCAGTAATATTACCAAATTTTATTACTAAATCTGATAAAAATAATGACCCAAAACTAGAACCATATGAATGTGGATTTGAACATTTTGACGATAGTAGAAATAAATTTGATATTAAATTTTACTTAGTTGCAGTTTTATTTCTTATTTTTGATGTAGAAATTATTTTTCTGATACCTTGGGCTATATGTTTAAAAACAATGACTATTCAAGGATTTATATCTGTAATGTTTTTTATATCAATATTAATAATAGGATTTATATATGAATTTAAAAAAGGAGTTCTTGAATGGTAAATCCTGAAACTGAACCAAATATTAGCTCTAATGGATTTTTAATTACAAAAATAGACGATGCAATAGGCTGGGCAAGATCTAATTCATTATGGCCTATGACATTTGGACTTGCATGCTGCGCGATTGAAATGATGCAAACAGCAGCTAGTCGTTACGATATGGATAAATTTGGTATGTTATTCAGACCATCACCACGTCAAGCAGATCTAATGATCATTGCTGGTACATTAACAAATAAAATGGCTGTGCCTTTACGCAAAGTTTATGACCAAATGGCTGATCCCAAATGGGTTCTATCTATGGGTAGCTGCTCTAATGGCGGTGGTTATTATCATTATTCCTATTCAGTTGTACGTGGATCTGATCAAATTGTTCCAGTTGATATATATGTTCCAGGATGTCCTCCTACGCCAGAAAGCTTATTAGAAGGATTATTAAAGTTAAAAACTATTATTAAATAATTAGTTAAAATAAAATTTACAGATTGACTTATATGTTAGTTGTATAAAAAACACATGATAAGAATAAAACTTAATATTTATTAATAAATTCTAATAAAATTTTATTGATGATGTTATGATCATCTCATGTAAATATTAAAGTCATGAAATATTTCATTCTATATTATTTACTAATAAATAAAATTACACATACATATTTCCAAATATTTTATTAATAAAAATAGGAGCACTTTATTATGACAGAATTAAAACCTTTTCAATTTGAGACATCTGAAACAAAAGATCAAATAGAAAATGCTCTAACAAAACTCAAAATTTTTGTATTAGATAATATTGAGAAGTTTGATAAATTACCAGAGAATGAAATTACAGCTATTAAAAATTTCTTTTCATATGATCCATCTAAAGTAGCAAATACTATAGAAGAAAAATTTAAATATGTCACTAATTCTCTTAATGACTCTTTGGATCAAATCAAAGCTCATCCTGAAAATCAAGAAAAAATTGTTTCAGACATATTGAATAAATTTATGAAATTTGCAGAAAATAAATTTAAAGATATAGAAAATTTATTAAAAAATAATTAAATAATTTTATTTAAATTTCTTATATTAAATAAACTTAAAAATATGCAATGCAGAAAAGTTTTTTATTTATTTTCATTTTGTTAAAAAGACCTCAAATCAATTTTGTAAAAAATTAATAAGAGGTCATTTTATTATTTAAACTCGAATTATACAAAAATTATCTACCAAATAATTTATCTATATCTTTGAGTTTTAATTCTATATAAGTTGGACGTCCATGATTACATTGTTCAGAAAAATCAGTTTTTTCCATATTTCTTAAAATTTCATTCATCTCTTCCATTGATAGTTCCGTTCCTGATTTTATAGCATTATGACATGCATAATTTCCAATTACATTCTTTAACGCATCGAGACATGGTATGTTTTCACAAGAATTAATTAAATATTCGACCATATCATGAATTAAATTTTCAAGATTAACATGCTGCAATATATCAGGAACATGAGTTATTTTAATAGATTTATTTGTTAATTCTTTAATAAAAAAACCTAAATTTGATAATTCATCTTTATATTCAGATAATATATCAATATATTTATCATAATCAAATGTGATAATCAAATGAGAGGATAATTCCACGCTATTATAACAAATATCTTCATAAGATTTTTTAATATTTTCATATTTTAAACGTTCGTGAGCTGCATGTTGATCTATTAAAATAATCGTATCATTTGTTTGACTTATAATATATTTATCAAATATCTGAGTTTTTGCTACTCCAAGTCTGGCATTATTATCTAAATAAGATTTATAATTCTGATTTATATCAGATAATTTATCTGGCAATTTTGGAACAGAAAATGCCAATAGTAAATTTTTACTAATATTTGTAGAAGTTTTTTTACCATAATTTTTTAATGCATCTTTTATGGAAGTTATAATTAAATCACGAACCATATTCTGATTATGAAAATATATTTCAGATTTTGCTGGATGAATATTAACATCTATAAGATAATTATCTATTGTAAGAAATAATACACAATATGGATAACGATTTTTATCTATATAATCATGATATGCAACTTTTAACGCTGTTTGCATAATTTTATTTTTAACAGATCTATTATTTACAAATAAAAATTGCGTATCGCTTGTAGCTTTATTAAATGTAGGAATAGTAGCATATCCAAATATCGAAATTCTATCTCCTACCATATCTAATTTTATAGAATTTTTAAACCATTCTTCTCCCAAAATATCTATTATTCTTTTATTATATGATGTTTCCATATTCAAGAGATCAGATTTTAGTTTTAAAATTTCTTTACCATTATGAAATAAATTAAAAGAAATATGAGGATGAGAAAGAGCTATTTTACGGACAATATCTACTATACTCCAAAATTCAGTTTTATCACTTTTTAAAAATTTTAGTCTTGCATTGGTTGAAAAAAATAAATCTCTCACTTCAATTTTTGTGCCAATTTTATGCAAAGCTGGTTTAATATATTTTAATTCCCCTTCAATAATCTGTGCAGAATAAGCTTTTGTTGAATTAATAGATTTAGATGTAATATTCATTTTACTGACATGACTAATTGAGGCTAGCGCTTCTCCTCTAAAACCAAAATAATTTATATTCTGTAAATCATCTTCATTTATTTTAGAACTTGTGTGATGTTTAAATGCTATCATCAAATCCTCATAACACATACCAACGCCATTATCTGATACTAATATTAAATTCTTACCTGATGCTTCAATGACTATGTCTATTTTAGAACTAGTTGCATCTATAGAATTTTCAACCAATTCTTTAACTACAGAACTTGGAGCATGAATTACTTCACCAGCAGCTATTTTGCTTATTGTTTTATGAGATAAGATTTTAATTTTCACTTTTCAAATTTCCATATTGAATAATATATTATTAGTTGTAAAAGAGAAATTTTGCAACCTTATTTTTTATTTAAATAGAAATTCCTAAGTTTTTAATGTATTTGATTATAAAATTTGTTATAATATTTTTTTATAAGTTAACTGAACTATATGAGTAATTTCAATGAAAGATGAAAATTCTGTAATATTACCAATCAATGCTTTGCAATTTAGTCTATCAGAGGTTATTAACAATCCTAATGAATTGACAAACAGCATTATTAAATTTACTGAAACAACATTAAAAGAAGCAATACCACAATTTGCTAAAGATATTACTCGTTTTGAGAATGCTGGTGTATTTATTAATATTAATGGCGAAAAAATTAATCTAATTAAAGAATTACTTTTAAAAATTGAAGAAAATGATAATTTAAAATCTTTAGAACGAAGTCAATCTAATTTAGAAAAAAAAAAGAATTCTTTAGAAAGAAAAGTTCTTGAGTTAGAAGAACTTGAAAAATTGGATGAAAAACAAATTGAAGAAAAAAAAACATTTGAAAAAAAGATAAATGAAATAAATAATGAAATTCAAATAAACAAAAATACTATAGATGAAATTAAATTTAACTTAATGATAGATTTGTTAGTCGAATATGGAATCACAAAAGAAATAGCTACTCATATTACAAGTTATATGCAACAAGGTTTAATGGGTGGCAGAGCAAACACATTATTTAATGATATAATAAAAACTACACTAGAAAATATCGATCTGAGTGAAATACAAACGCTTTATCCCAAAATACTTGTATCTGAAATTACTATAAATGAAAATGGATCAATATCTTATAAAACATCTTCGGACTATATATTTGATTTTCCTTTAATTAATAATACAAATATTCCAAATTTAGATGAATATAAAGCATATTCACGTTTAGAAAATCGTGATAAAATATCATATAATACTGAAATATATTTTTCAGGAAACTCTACAAAACCAGAGCTAAAAATTGAAATTGTTGGAACTGGAGAACATGGAAATAAAATAATTAATGATTTACAAGCAGCTATTCCTTCGGCAAAACATGGTGATGTAAAGCAAATATTAGAAAATTATAATAATTTCATTCAAAAATATGAACCTATAGATTCTTATAAACATGGATATGAAAATTGTTTAGAACATTTAGGATTAGCAGAATTAAAAAATATTTTTAAAGAAATAATTGTTTATCCAGAAGATCATGGATTTGTTATATTTGAAGAATTTAATGAAGAAAAATTCATTCAACAACTTGATTCATTCGCACCAAAAGGTAAAATATTATTATCTGATCCTAATAAAATAATTTCAGCACTTGTGGATGTTATAATAGACACAAAGTGGGAATTACAGCCAGATAATATTAAAAAATTACTAACATTTTTTGAAAAAACAGCAAATTCAGAAATTGAATTAGAACCTAAAACTAAAGAATTTCTAAATATATTAGAAAATTTGAATGATAAAAATATCAATATATCAAAGGAAAAATTATTAAAAAATTCTAAATTATCTCTCTCATTCTCTAGTGATGATGCAGCGCAATCATACGATCCAGCTATAAAAAGCATATCTAATATTGCTGTTTGGAAATATAATTTACAAGGTGAAGAATATAATACACAAGAAGAACTAGAGAAATCATTAAAAGAACAACAAAATGTATTGACTAGAGATATCACACGTTTCGGAGATGGTGGAATATATTTACTTAAAGATGGAAAAAAAATTAATTTAATTGCTGAACTAAAAAATTCTAAATATGGTATGAATTATGATGGAATGTATAAATTACTTGTTGAGGACTATAATTTTGATTCTGAAAAAGCAGAGAAATTTATAATATCATGTCATCAAGGAAATTTTTTAGGAGGAGGAGCAGCTTCACTCGGCAATGTATTAATAGACACTATTACGAATAATATAGAATTAACTCCAGGCTGTATAACTCATATATTAACAGAATTTCATGCAATAGAAACAAAAATTGAAAATGGAGAATTAATAATGCAATCATCCGTAAGACTTGCATTTCCAAATGTAGTTGTATCAAAAGAAACACATGAACTCTCTAATGCCAGTAATTTTATTATAGGGGAAAATTCAAAAGATTTTATTGAGATAAAAATAGAGACAAATTTTGGAACCGTTGAGTCCAAAGATCCTACAAGTCCAGTTATAAATTTTGATGTTACAGGAAATGGATTACATGGTGAATATATTTTAAATAAGTTAAAAAATGAAATAGTACCAACTATTCCACAAAAATCTTGTGATTTAATTGAATCTGAATGTAAAGAATTTAGACATGGATATTTTTCACAAGAAAATTCTGAAATAAATCATAGAGAAAATCTTAAAATAAAATTTACTAAATTAATAAATGAAGGATTATCAGCTTATACTCCAGACTTCAAACAATTTAATTATTTAGAATCAATATCAGATATTAAACTCAGTTTAGAAGAAAAACTAGAAATCTTTTCAACAAATGCGATAAATTATGATCTGGAAAAACTTACAGCAGAAAATATGTTGAGTACATTTGAAACATGTGTTGCAAAATCAGAAAAAGAATTTACTAATCCTTTATTAAAACAATATGTTCAGACATTTATCACAGATTGTAAAAATAATGTTGAGCCTAAAACAATTATAGATAAAGTTAAAAAATGGGTAGAGAATTTTTTTATAAAATCTAAAAATCTAAATCAAATTGTAAGTACTTTACAATCAAATCTCACATGTATTCAGGAAGCAAAGAATATAATACAACCACATCCTCTTAAAAAGAATCCACCAATAATTGGAGTTTAAAATAATGACTACAAATTTTGGATTTAAAAAAGTGAGTTTTGAAGATAAACATAAATTAGTGCAAGATATATTTTCAAAAGTTGCACCTAAATATGATTTAATGAATGACTTGATGAGTTTAGGTATTCATAAATTATGGAAAAGAAAATTTGTTAATTATGTAGATAATTTAAATAGTCATATAATTGATGTAGCATCAGGTACAGGAGATATAGGACTTAATCTAGCCTATCGATCCAAATTACAATCTGCTAATTCACATATTATTTTATATGATGAAAATAAAGAAATGCTTGAAATAGCTAAAAATAAATCTATAGATAGGAATTTATTACATAATATAGATTTTGTTCATGGCAATGCAGAAAACTTACCATTTGATGATAATAGTTTTGATTATTATACAATATCATTTGGTATTAGAAATGTATCTCAAATTATGCTATCTTTAAAAGAAGCTCGAAGAATATTAAAAAAAAATGGGAAATTCCTGTGTCTTGAATTTTCTAAAATAGAACATGAAACATTAAAAAAACTATATGAATTTTATTCATTCAACATTATTCCTAAAGTAGGAGAATTTGTAACAGGAAATGGTTCTGCATATGAATATTTAGTAGAAAGTATAGATCTATTTCCAGATCAAGATCATTTTATGGTAATGTTAAAAGATGCAGGTTTTAAAAATGTTACGTATGAAAATTTAACATTTGGAATTGCAGCAATACATATTGCTTCATAAATTTATATTAAAAACTATTAATCTTAACTATTTTAAAAACAATATGGAGTATTGTTATGAATATAATATTAGATTTTCAGAAAATCTTAAAATCAATTATTAAAATTACTTGTATCAATTTAATATTCAACTATAATGCTCTTAACTTTGATATTAATAATTTTATTAACATAAAAAAATCTAAATGAATAAAATGATTTTGAAGATTTATATTTTCTGGTTCTTACATTATGAATAATATTTTAATAATTACACTAATATTAATATCAGCTCTTTTAATAGCAAAAATTATAGCTTTATCTAATGAAATAAAAAACAAAAGAGTAAGATTAATGCAATTTTATCTTGATAGGAAATTTCTATATAATATCATAGTAAAAAAAGAACAATATGTCACAAATCAAGAATTTTTAGATAATTTTCTACAAAATGTAAAAATATTTTTTCAGTTAGAAGATGTAGTCATTACAACAGGTGAAAAATTACCTGAAATAATTGCTGAAAATGATAATTTAAATAAAATCATATGTGAAAAAATATTAAAATATTATAAGAAAAAAGAAATTTTGCTTGATGAATCTAATAAACTTTATCTTACATTTGAATATGATGACATTAATTATGATTCTTATGTATTTTTTTCTCCTGATAAAGATAAATCAAAAAATACAATAATAATATGCATAAAAAAATCTAATATAATTTTATCAAATGATGAAATTTATACATTAGATATATTATTTAATTTCCTTAGAACAAGCTTGTAAAAATAATAACTATAGTTTATAGTGTTATGCACTTATAGATTATTTTTACAAAAAAATAATAAATATTAATAATTATAAATGAGGCAAAATATGGGTAAATCATATACAGATTTGCTAAAAGATTCTGGTGCAAATTGTAAGGCTAAAATACCAGGAGACTGGACTTTAGATAAAAAACTTTCTGATCTTAGATCTGCTTTAGAAGGAAAAAAAATTATACGCAAAGAATACAGAATAAAAAGTGAAGAATATACAAGTAAAGCTAAGCAGAAAGACGATATAATTGTTAAACTTGCGGATTTTAAAGATGAAGTTATTATAGTTACTAATGATCATGAAAAAAAAATTGGATATTTACCTTATTTAGAACCTGTTTTAGAACTGTTAGGACAATTTAACATAAATATTGATGATATTTTATAAAGTATCTTAGTCTATCTCAACCCAGGGCAGTTCTAACTAAGAAAATCAAAATTGCGTTGCTGTTCTATGTTAAAATCACTAGAATATAATAATTATTCTATTATAATAATTATTATATATTTGCCGGATGTAGCTCAGTTGGCAGAGCAACGCATTCGTAACGCGTAGGTCGGGGGTTCGATTCCCTTTATCGGCACCATTTTTTTAAAATTATTTACAAAATAATGTTTCCAACTAGATTATTTTCTTCATTACCACGATTATATTTGAATGTAATTTTAATCAGAGATAATGAAATCAACATTTCAGATGAACATATACATTATATAAAAAATGTATTACGTTTAAAAATTAATGATATGTTTAAAATTTTTAATGAAAAAAATGGTGAATTTATAGTTAAAATTCTAACTATAAATAAAAATCATATTATAGTTAAAATTTTAGATCTTTTACGTGAAAAAGAAAAAAATAATATTAACATTACACTTGGATTATCTATTATTAAAATGGATAAAATGATTTTAGCAATTTCTATGGCAACACAACTTGGTGTAAATAATATTGTTCCAATTATATCTTCTAGATCTCAATTTAAAATAATAAACGAAACTAGAATAAATAAAGTCATTATTGAATCAACTGAACAATCAAATCGCATTACTCCACCTAGATTACTACCAATAATTCCTCTATGTAAATATAGAGATACTTATTCTAATGATTTAATTTTATATGCTAATGAGCATCATAATATCAAGAATCAATCTAATATTAATAATTCAAAAAATATTACTGTAATTATAGGTCCCGAAGGTGGTTTTACTGATGAAGAATTAGAAATAATGTCATCATGGAGTGAATCTATTTCTATTAATTTAGGAGAATATATATTAAGAAGTGAGACTGCAGTTGCTACAGCAATTTCCTATGCTAAATTTTTATTAACTTAAAAAATTATACACATATATGAAAATTATTAGTTGGAATATAAATTCTGTACGTATGAGGATAGAAAATTTAAAGGAAATTATAAGAGATGTGAATCCTGATATTATTTTGCTGCAGGAGATAAAATGCGAAAATGATAAATTCCCTCATGACGAATTGTCAGAATTTAATTATAATATTTATGTTAATGGACAAAAATCATATAATGGAGTAGCTATATTATCTAAATTTTCAGCTGATGAAATTATTATACAAGATTTTTGTGCAAATCATTCTAGACTATTGGGAGATCAAGCAAGATTTATTGAGACTTCAATGCAAACACCTATTGGTTATATAAATATTGCATCATTATATGCACCCAATGGCGGGGAATATGATAGTGATAAATTTAAAATGAAAATTGCATTCTATAACGAATTTATAAAATATATATCTAAAAAAAATATATTAGGTGATAAATTTATTGTAGGTGGTGATTTCAATATAGCTCCATTTGATATTGATGTTTATTCTCCAGAATTATTAAAAGATAATGTTTGCTTTACAGATGTCGAGAAAAAATTATTTCGTACTATTTTAAATAGTGGATATAATGATTTATACAGACTCATATATCCTATTAATAAAGAATTTTCGTGGTGGGATTATAGGGGCAACTCATTTGAAAAAAATAAAGGTATGCGTATTGATATGATTCTTGCAAACGATAATCTCATCAACCACGTAGTTGATTCTTCTATGTTACATAATGAAAGAGCAAAAGATAAACCATCTGATCATGCACCAATTTTAACAATTATGAAATAAGCATGAAAATATTTAAATCAGGATTAGTAATTGCATTTTTTACATTATTATCACGAATTTTTGGCCTTGCTAGAGAATTATTCATAGCATATTTATTTGGAGCTACAAGTGCTGCTGACTGTGTTAATGTTGCATTTAAATTACCAAATTTATTTAGAAGAATTTTTGCAGAAGGAGCTCTTTCATCGGTTTTTGTTCCAATTTTTAATGAAAAAATGCTAAAATCTAAAAACGAAGCAGTGATTTTCACTGGAACAATTTTTACAATGTTAATTACTAGTTTAATTATTATTATAGTTGTAATGCAAATATTTATGCCTTATTTATTATTTCTAATCGCTCCAGGATTTAAGGCAGATCCAGAAAAATTTGAACTGACAATATTGCTCTGTAGAATAACAATATCTTATTTACTACTAATGTCTGTTGTTGCATTATTTGGTTCAATTCTTAATTCTGTAAAAAAATTCGCTGCTTTTGCTTTTTCTCCAGTGATTTTAAGTTTTGTAATTATTCTTGGAACTATTATTTTACAAGAACATATAGATAAATCAATTGCAATTAGTATATCAATTATCGTTGCCGGTATATTGCAAGTTATATTTATGTTAATATGTGTAATTAGAGCTAAATTATCATTTCCTATGATATTTGATTATAATAATAATGATTCAAAGAAATTTCTTAAAAATATGCTACCTGCTATTATTAGCTCAGGTGTACAACAATTAAATATTTTTATTTCACAATCTATTTCGAGTTTCATACCAGGAACTATATCAATATTGTCTTATGCTGATAGAATATATCAATTTCCATTATCTATAATAGGTGTTACATTTAGCACTATGCTACTACCTGAATTATCAAAAATATATAAACAAAATAATATAGAACTTGCAGCAAAAGTACAAAATCAGGCAATTATTATATCAATGCTTTTTTCAATACCTTCAGTTTTTGGCATAATAGCTCTTGCTGATCCAATTATTCACATAATATATGAACATGGCTTATTCACAAATGAGGATAGTATTAAAACAGCTCGTGTATTAAGCATTTTTGCTTTAGCATTACCAGCTTTTGTGCTTTCTAAAATATTGACTCCAATTTTTTATGCTAATTCCGATACAAAAACACCTATGATTATTACAATCTATTCAATGATTATCAATAGTATTTTAAATATTTTGCTCATGATTCCATTTGGTTATATAGGTATTGCATTAGGCTCAAGCATCTCTGCTTGGATTAATATATATTTATTACGTAGAAATATCCCTTATAATTGGATAATTGATAAAGATATAAAATTATTTGTTGGTAAAATTTTATTTGCATCTATTATAATGTATATCGTAATTATTATTAATAATAATTATTATGGTTACCATTATTATGGCAATTCAATTTTAATTAAAGTAATATTTTTAGCATTTACTATAAAATTAGCAATTATATGTTTTTTTCTTGTAATGTTCCTATTGGGTTTTAAAAATTACATAAAAATTTATTTAAGATAAATATTAAGATAAATTAAAGAATTGTTCATTTGCGCAATATTGTAATTATTAAAAAAAAATTTTTTTAAAAAACCATTCATTTGCTTGTAATTTAGTAATTTATAGGGTAAATTTCAATAATCAATAATTGATTAAAATGATTGTATTAATTAAATATTTTTATATTAAAAAGGAGAATTATTATTTCTAAGTCAAAAAATACAAATTTCCCAAAAGCTAATAGGGAAATTAAAGCACATCAAGTACGACTTGTTGATGAAAATGGAGAAATGCACGGCGTTGTAAGTCTTAGAGAAGCTTTAGACATGGCTGAAAAAGCATCTTTAGATTTGGTAGAAATTTCTCCAACAGCTGTTCCTCCTGTGTGTAAAATATTAGATTTTGGTAAATTTAAATATGAAATAAAAAAACGTGCGCATGATTCAAAGAAAAAACAAAAAATTGTTTCATTAAAAGAAATGAAGTTTAAACCAAATATCAGCCAGGGTGACTTTGACGTTAAATTACGTAAAATAAAAGATTTCCTAGAAAATGGTGATAAAGTTAAAATTTCATTATGGTTCAAGGGTAGAGAAATAGTTCATAATGAACTAGGTATGAAACTATTTGTGCGTATTACAGAAAGTCTTGTTGGCATTGCAAAAATAGATTCCCCAGCTAAAATGGAAGGCAAACAAATTACTATGATGGTAAGTCCTGAAGTTAGTATTAAAGTTAAAAATAGTGAGTAATTATGCCTATAAAAATATTAATGCCTGCCTTGTCTCCAACGATGACTCATGGTAATTTAACAAAATGGAATAAAAAAGAAGGAGATCATGTTAAACCAGGAGAGGTAATTGCTGAGATTGAAACAGATAAAGCTATTATGGAAGTTGAGTCTGTGGATGAAGGTATTTTGGCAAAAATATTAATAGAATCTGGTACTGAAAATGTTGCTATAAATTCCTTGATATGTATTTTGTTAGAAGAAGGAGAGGATGAATCAGAACTAAATTCATATTTATCTAATATCAAGAACAATTCTTTAGATATAAAAATTTTAACTGACGAAGTAAAAATAACTTGTAATAATGAGCAAAAAATAAATAATGAGCAAAAAATAAATATAGAACCTATATTACAAAAAGAAAATATCGGACGTATATTTATATCTCCGCTTGCAAAAAGAATAGCTGAATTAAATTCTATAGATATTAAAAATATAAAGGGTAGCGGCCCTTATGGTAGAATAGTAAAGCATGATGTTATATCATATGAACAACAAGCACTAGATTCACTTGAAGTTATTTCATCAGATTATGAAATAGAAAAATTGAGTAATATGAGAAAAATAATTGCTCAACGTTTACTTGAATCAAAACAAACTATACCTCATTTTTATTTATCTATAGATTGTAATGTTGATAAATTATTTCAAATGCGTGCGGATTTAAATTTATCTATTGCATCTTCGTCAAACAAAATTTCTGTAAATGATTTAATAATTCTAGCATCGGCAAAATCATTGCATGATGTTCCTAAAGCTAATGCTAGTTGGAAATCAGATTCTATTTGCTATTATAATAATGTAGATATTGCAGTAGCCGTTGCAGTTGATTCCGGTTTAATTACTCCTATTTTACGAAAAGCTAATGAAAAAACTATTTTGTCAGTGTCAAATGAAATGAAAAATTTAATCACAAAAGCTAGAGAAAATAAATTATTACCTCATGAATTTCAAGGTGGTAGCTTCACTATTTCTAACCTTGGAATGTATGGTATCTCAAATTTTAGTGCAATAATCAATCCTCCTCAAGCCTCGATTTTAGCTGTTGGTGCATCTATAAAAAAACCTGTTGTTATAAACAACAAAATAGAAATAGCAACCATGATGAATGTTACGCTTTCTGCTGATCACCGTATAATTGATGGAGCTATTGGCGCTGAATTCTTAGCACAATTTAAAAAATATATAGAAAATCCATTATCATTATTATTATAAAAATATTTAAAATTTATATGTTTTAGCCAAATTTGTTAAACTTACATAATCAATTTTACCAGTAGATAATACTGGAATTTCCTCAATATATATTATATGTTTTGGCAATAATAATGATGATATAAAATTTTGTTTTATCATTTCAGCAAATGTTTCTTTTGTAATAATTTTACTTGTAGTAAATAGTAAAATTTGTTCTCCTTTTTTGTTATCTTCCATTTGAATTGTTGCATGAACAGCTTTTATATCCATTTTTATAGCCAATTCTTCAATTGCTGGCAGTGATACCATTTCTCCAGCAATCTTAGCAAATCTTTTAATTCTACCTATAATAGTAAGATACCCATCTTCATCAACTTTAAATATATCACCTGTATCATACCAACCAACACCTAGTTTCTCATTATACGTATATTCAATTACACCAGGATTGTCAGATTTCATATATCCAAGCATTATATTTGGTCCTTTAACTATTAATTTTCCACCATCACTAATTCCTTCAACAGGCTCTATATGATATTCTATACGTGGTAATAATCTACCTACTGAACCATTACGATCATGCATAGAAGTATTTGCACTAATAACAGGAGATGCTTCTGTAAAACCATAGCCTTCAAATATACGAACACCATATTTTTCAAACCATAATTGTCTTGTGCTTTGCTTTAACTTTTCAGCTCCAGCAAATATATATCTAATAGAGTAGAAATCATATGGATTAGCATATTGTGCATAACCATTCAGAAAAGTATCCGTAGCAAACATTATAGTAGCACCAATATCATATATGACTTCTGGTATTGCTCTATAATGAAGTGGTGATGGATATAAAAATGTTTTAACTCCATGTAATGACATAAGAAGCATAGCTGTAAGACCAAAACAATGAAACATTGGCAATGCATTAAAAGCAAAATCATCACTACCAAAATGTACTTTTGCAAGTATTTGATATCTATTAGCTTGTATATTTCTGTGAGATAGGACTACTGCTTTTGGAACACCTTCTGTACCAGAAGTAAATAAAACAACTGCGGGATCTTGATCATTATGATTTTCACAAATATTGTTATAATAGCTTTGTGGAAAGAAACTTGCTATTAATGATTTTAACTTCAATCCAAGAGTAATATATTGTTTTAAATCTTCAAAATATATTATTTTTATTGAAGATTCTTCTAATTTTGTAATTATATCATATAAATTAGCCTTCTCTACAAATTTATGAGAAGTATAAACAATTTTTACACAGGCGGTACGACAGCCTGATACTACACTTTTAGGTCCTGATGTAAAATTAATCATAGTAGGAATACGTCCTATAGCTTGCATAGCAAAAAATGCAATTGCAGTACCAGTCATATTAGGTAACATCAATCCAACATTCTCTTCTGCTGCAGTATCTTTAGCAATTAAATCAGAAAGAACAAAAGATTTTAAGAGAAGCTGCCTGTAAGTTAATGAATTATTCTCAATATCCTGAAATATTTCCTTATTAGAACCATGTTTTTTAGCAATTTCAATTAATGACTGAAATAAAGTATTTTTATAATCTGAAGTCTCAAACATCATATCAACCATAATATCATAAAGTCCTTGGCCGACATATTGTCTTTGTTCGCGATTATCTAATTCTTTATTACGAGAAAATTTCACAGGTGGTAATATTGTAATAACTACTTTAGGTCTTAATCTGATTTTTAATATAGTTTTTAATTTTGAAAAATGAGTAAATTGAGTACCATCAATTCTTATAGGTAGTATTACTGCATCACTTTTATCAGCAATCATTGCAGGACCTTCATATACTTTCATTAAGGAACCTGTAACAGTAATTCTTCCTTCTGGAAATATTGCTATTTTTTTTTCTCTACGTACTTCCTTGATAAGAGTTTTAATTGCCATCGAATTGGTTGGATCAATTGGCAAAGCTTTAACTATTTTTAAAAATGGTCTCACCCACCAGTTTTTTGATACAGATGTATTCACTGCAAAAGTAAGTCTTTCTGGTAAATATACAGATAATAAAGCAGGGTCTATATAAGAAATATGATTTGCTATTATAACAACTCTTGTTCCAGCTTTATAAAAATTTTCTATATTTTTTACTTCCACCCTATACATTTTGTCAAACAAAAATTTGAATATAGATTTTAAAATAGTAAATGGAAAAATCTCATTTTCTGGTGTTATTTTATATATATAAAATGCTACAACCATATTCATTAAACTTACCAATAATATGGCAAAAGGTATAGAATAACCAAAATAAAATAAGATTGATAATATAATAGTTGCAGCAACCATAAATATTGAATTAATCAAATTATTTACAGCAATAATACGACTTCTATGTTGTGGTGCACTAAAATATTGTAATACTGCAAATAATGGTACAACGTAAAATCCTCCAATAGTTGCAATAAAAAATAAATCAATAATAATATACCAACTATGTTTATTAGATAAAAATGTAATTATACCCTTTAAATGTTCTGCTTCATAATAATAAGTGCTAGATCCGCTTGCAAAAAATAAATGAATACCGAAAATACTAATACCTAAAGCTGAAACAAAAGTATATTTTGCAGTAATTTCATTTTCAAAAATTTTACTACATAGCGATGATCCTACGCCAACACCTATTGAAAATATTGCCAAAAATAAATTTGCAACATTAGCATCTCCTCCAAGAGTATCTTTAGCGAAAGATGGAATTTGAGCAAATATTGTTGCGCCAATAAACCAGAACCACGAAATACCTAATATTGCTAAATATACTTGTTTTTTACTTTTTGCATATTTAATAATCTCAATAGTTTCAGCAAATAAATCAAAATTAATTTTCACATCACGATTAATATTATTAGATTTTGGCATGAAATAAGTTGCAATAAAACCAGTTATAGATGATAAAAACGCTATAAATATAATAAAATAAACGCTATATGTAAGAAATCCACCTATCATAGTACCAAGTAATATTGATATAAATGTTCCAGCTTCAATATAACCATTTGCTGGTAATAATTCATTTTTTGTTAAATGATCTGGCAAGACACTATATTTAATTGGACCAAAAAATGATGAATGTATCCCCATTAACGCTAGTGACATGAATAAAATAAATAGATTATTTATAATAAAACCATATGATGCGATTAATACTATAATAATTTCAAAAAATTTGATTATTTTAACAATAGTTGAACGTTCATATCTATCAGCCACTTGGCCTGCTATACTACCAAATAAAATAAATGGTGTAATAAAAACTGTATTAGCAAGTAAAACAAGAATATGTTGTGATTCTCCAAGTTCTGCTGACAATTTATATGTAATTAATATGATTAAAGCATTCTTTATTATATTGTCACTTAAACAGCCAAAAAACTGAACAATAAATATAGGTAAGAAGCGTTTATCTTTAAAAAGATATTGTTGATTTGATTTCATTCTATCTACTAAAATTATTATTCAAAGATTTATAATAAAAACTCATGACTGACTTTAAGTAAAATTAAGATAAATAAAAAGATTAGTTTTCATATAATTAATAGTTTAGTTGAACAAATTTAAGTTTTTGATTTAATAGTGATATAATTTCTAAACTTATATTTAGTTTTTTATCAGCAAAAATAGTTTGAGTATTGTATAATACTACACTTATATTATTTTTTTTAGAAAAAGTTGCGACTATATTATTTATAGCTTTATGAACTTTAGAGATAGCCTGTCTATGAGCTAATTCTAACTTTTGTTTTTTTTCTTGCACTTCTCTTTGTACTAATGTAATTTTTTTTTCAAATTCCATATCTTCTTCTAAATTATTATTATTTGTTTTTTTTCTTTTTTCTATTAAAGACTCATCTATTTTTTTTAATTCCAATTCTTTTTCTGCAAATTCTTTTTCTAAATTATGATGAATATTTTCAACAGCTTTTCTTATAGATAGCATAGCTGTTGAATTTTCTAAAATTAAATGCATATCTATAACAGCTAGTTTAAAATCATTATTTTCTGTAATTTTATTCAATTTTTTATCATTAGCATATAAAAAACTATTTGATCCTAACAATAATATTACAAAAAAAATTTTTAAATATCTCATAATTTTTTATAGATGTGTAGAAAATTTAATGTGAAAATTTGTAGGAAGATCATATTCTGTAGATTTTAATCTTATAGGAAAATCTATTCTAATAGGAGCTAGTCTGGTTCTCCATGTAAAACCAATACCTGTAGATATTCTAACTTTTTTATCATTATAGAAACTATCTCGATAACTTTCTTGACTTGGTTTTAGAGCAACTCCATAAACAGTACCTATATCCAAAAAGATTGATGCTGAAGTATTAAATTCTTCAGGCAAACCTGTTGGGAAAGTTGCTTCAAATGAAAGTGAGTAGAAAATTTCACCACCTATTCCTTCTTTTGTATCCTTAATACGAGGTCCAATACCTTTTGATTCAAAACCTCTTAAACTATAGTCACCTAAGTTAAAATGATCTGAAGCACGTGTGACTTGGCCATCAACACCAAAAATATTACCAGCACGAAAATTTGCACTAAATGTTAATTTATTGTCTAAACAAGAAATATATCCTCTTGTGCCAACACTATGTTTTAGATATTTAATATCTCCTCCAATTCCTGCATATTCTTGAGAAACATTTATGCTATAACCATTTTTTGGTAACATTCTATTATCTAGTTTATTATATGAAAGATCGTGGCTAATAGAGGATGTTTTAAATTCACCTATTTCATTTTCAATAAATATTGAAGCTTTATCAAGTGGTGAAGAATTTTTATCTTTTTTCAAAGTATATTCTATTGAATGACGTATATTATCAGATAAATTATATGCTAAAGCAGTTGTAGCACCATATGATTGAATATCGTAATCTTGTTTTTGCTCATTTAATGCACCACCTCTACCAATATTATTCAAAAATAAATTTAATCCAAGAGATAATTCTTTATCAAATAAATAAGGATTTGTTACACCGAAAGAATAACTTGTGCTTTTATTAGCAATATTTACACCAGCATTTAATATATTACCTGAACCTATTAAATTAGTTTCTATAAATGAAAGATTGCCAAATAGTCCGGAAGCTGTATTATATCCTATATCAAAACCTATAGCAGAAGTAGATTTTTCTGATACTTCAAGATCTATATCATATTGATCTTGCTTCTCCGTAGGAGTAACATTTAGAGAAACTTTTTCAAAATAATCAAGACCACGTAATGATCTATCTGCATATTCAATATATTCATTATTATATCTATCGCCTTCTTGAATTTTAAATTCTCTTCTAATAACTTTATCTTCTGTTTTTAAATTATTCATAATATTAATTCTACGTATAAAAACAGGAGAAGATTTATCTATTATAAATTCCACATCAACTAATTTATCAGCTGTTTTAGCATTAACTATATTCATAGTTGCTTTAACTTCAGAATGACCATTTTTAGCAAAATAATTTGTAATATTGTCAGCAATTTTTTCTAAAGCATTAAAATTAAAATAATTACCTTGATACTGAGTAATTAATTTTTGAATTTTACTTATATCAATATTTGCTAATTTATTATTAATTGTAACATTATCTAGATAATATTTAATACCTTCATCTATGCAATATGTAACATCAAAATATTCTTTTGTTGGATTTAATTCAGATGTAACAGAAATAACTCTAAAATCTAAAAAACCTAGAGACTTATAGAATTGTGTTAATAATTCTTTATCATATTGTATTTTTGCAGGATTTAATATGTCATCAGATCCTAAAAAACTGAAAATACTTGAACGTTTTGTTACAATAATAGATTGTAATTCATGATTTTTATAATATTTATTACCAACAAAATTAATGTTTTTAATTTTTGTTTTCGGGCCCTCTTCTATATTAAAAGTAACATAGACTTTATTACTCCCAAGATTTTCTACTTCATATGAAACATTAGTGGATAAACGTCCTTCTAGCTTATAAAGTTCTTTTATTTTTTCAACATCTAACGAAAGTTTTGCTTTACTTAATGAATCACCCCTCATGCTTAATAATTCATTCATGATCTTGCTAGTCTTCAGCTTATTATTATTTTTTATAGATATTTTACTAATAAAAGCCGTTTCTGTTAATTGAACATATATTTTATGATTATCAAATTTGATATTAATATTTTCAAACATAGATGTAGCATAAAGAGTTTTAACAGCTTCATCACTTATTCTTAAATCATATATATCACCAACATTAAACTTTAAATAATTTTCAACTGTTGATGTTTCAATTCTTTTATTACCTTCTATGATAATCTTATCTATACGATTATTGTTTGCAACAACATTACTACATAAAATTGTTGAAGTTAGTATTAATATTTTTGCCTTTGAAATATAACTCACAGAAACCTTCTTTTATTACAAATTACATTTTATTTTTCAATATTATTAGCTCATAATATAACTAATGATAAAACTATGCTAGTATTTTTTATACATGTTGATTTGAGTTAAAAATATTTCTTATTTTCTGATTTAACCATATCTATTAAATCAAAAATTTTAATATTTTCTTGTTGATCAGATCCTAATCTTCTAATCGTCACTGTGTTGTCTTGGATTTCTTTTTTACCAATTACAGCAATTAAAGGAATTTTTCGATTTGACAATTCGCGTATTTTATAAGTGATTTTATCAGAAGATAAATATAGTTCAGCTCTAATATTTTCACTAATCATTTCTTTATATAAATTTGTAGCATATTCATCTAGATCACTTGTAATAGTAGTGATAGCAATTTGAATAGGTGCTAACCAGAGAGGAAAACGCCCCTCATATTCTTCAATTAATATACCTATGAATCTCTCAAATGAACCAATAATAGCTCTATGAACCATTACTGGTCTCTTTTTTTCACCTTGATTATTTATATAATTAGCATCTAATCTTTCTGGCAATACAAAATCTACCTGTAATGTACCACATTGCCATTCCCGGCCAATAGAGTCTTTTAAACAAAATTCCAACTTTGGACCATAGAATGCACCTTCACCTTGGCTTAAAACATATGACAGACCTGCATCATGAGTTGCATTTTTTAAAGCATTCTCTGCCTTATCCCATATTTCATCTGAGCCAGCTCTTACTTTTGGACGATCAGAAAATTTAACAACAATTTTTTCAAAACCAAAATCTTTATAAATTTTGATTAATAATTTAGAAAATTCTATTGTTTCTGATGTAATTTGATCTTCTGTACAAAAAATATGAGCATCATCTTGTCTAAAACCTCTAACTCTCATCAATCCATGAAGAGCCCCAGATGGTTCATTTCTGTGGCATAAACCAAATTCAGACATACGAAGAGGCAAATCTCTATAACTTTTTATATTTTGTTTAAAAATCTGCACATGACATGGACAATTCATAGGTTTTAAGGCCAAAGTCTTATCATCATTCTCAAGTGTAAACATATTTTCATGGAATTTTTCCCAATGTCCCGAAGCTTCCCATAAACTTCTTTCAATAAGAACTGGTGTTTTTACTTCAATATATCCATTTCGGAGAATTTGTTTTCTTATATATTGTTCTATAGTCTTGTAAATATTCCAACCATTATTATGCCAAAAAACCATACCTGCTGCTTCATCTTGAAAATGAAACAAATTCATTTGTTGACCCAATTTTCTATGATCTCTTTTTTTTGCTTCCTCTACCATATATAGATAAGCATCTAATTCTTCTTTGGTAGGAAATACTACACCATATATTCTCTGTAACATTTTATTATTACTATCGCCACGCCAATAAGCTCCTGCGAGTTTAGTTAATTTAAAATGTTTAATAAATGAAGTAAATGGTAAATGCGGCCCTCTACAAAGATCAGAAAAATTACCTTGATTATATATAGTAATTTCTTCAGAACCATCTATGCCATCAAGAATTTCCGTCTTATATGGATTATGTAAAAATAATAAATAACCAAAATCTATTTTTCTTACCAATCTTTTTATTGGGTAATTTCTCCTTGAAATCTCAAGCATTCTGTCTTCTATTTTTTCTAAATCGTCCAATGTTAATGGTTTCTCATTATCTAGATCATAATAAAAACCAGTGTCTGTAGCAGGGCCTATTGCTAATTTTACATTAGGAAATAATTCAGTTAGAGCATGAGCAAGCAAATGCGCGGATGAATGGTGCAATATTTCTATACATTCATGATCTTTAAATGATAAAAGTTTAATAGTAGAATCAGATTCTATTTCTGTATTCAATTCTGTTAACTTACCATCTAAATACATCATCACAGATGACTTTAAAAGTTCAACAGATATTGATTTAGCAACATCACGCCCTGTGGTATATTTATGATATTGTCTAATTGAGCCGTCTGGAAATGTAATATTAATCATATAAATACATGGTTTAAATATATTAAGTCACTAGAATTTATTATAAACATTTATATAACTTAATCAAGTTATCAGTTCTATCCCAGCAATTCTGATTTTGATTTCATATTCTTAAGTGAAAAAAAACATTTACTCATAAGTGTAAAAAAAATGCAGTCAAGAATCAAATATTTGAAAATTCAGTAACACCATGGTCGTTCTAACTAAGAAAATAAGACAAGGTTTAATAGGAACAAAAATTTTTAATAACAATGAAAAATATTGATGTTGAATATTATAAACACCATCATGTAAGAGATGATATAGGCTTATAACCTATATGAAAAACCTCTATTAAGATCACTAAATAAAGATATAGTTGAAAAAAATCTGGTTATTAATATTGAAACACATTATTATAACTTTTTAAAACACATTATTATAACTTTTTGAAACACATTATTATGACTTTAGTTTTGGTGCATTATATTGGGTTTATTGCATAATGAATATATAATTCTTTATGACTTGATATTGATGAATTTTTGGAATTTATTTTAAAAGGAAATAATTAGTTAAAGATAGTGACAGCAAAATTTGTGACACTCATAATTGCCTAGACAACCATGATATGTAAGTCTTTAAGGAGGTAATCCAGCCGCAGGTTCCCCTACGGCTACCTTGTTACG
>DYTE01000025.1 GCA_020726135.1 Rickettsia conorii | reverse complement strand
TCTGACATTTTAATTTAATTCAAACATTTTTTAATATGCATATTATATCATAAATTATTTTTAAATGTAAAATATGATTTATATTATCATATCTCTCTTGTTTGACAATAATTACTATTTATAGTAGTTTGGTTTGAAAATTCATTATTAATTATATTAGATATATATGTTCAATAATTTTGTAATATCGCAATATTTCTTAATATCAAGCCTTACTATTGCTTTGGCAAATTTATTAACAGTTTTTATATCAAAAAATCATACTAATATACGTATATTTTCTATGTTATTTGTATCTGCAATATTTTTTATCAATATAATGTTATTGGATAATATATTTTTAGAAAATATAAATTCAAATATTAAAATTCCGATATACGGCAGATATTATATTTATTTTTCGCTTGAACCAATAGGACTGATATTTTTAAACTTAGTAAGTTTTTTATGGATATGTGCAATTGCATATAGTGCAAAGTTTTTAAGTTTAAATAAAATAGAAAATTCACAAAAATTTTTATTTTTTATGAATTTATCAATAATAATAACTATTTTAATATCATTATCTGCAAATTTATTTTCACTATTTATATTTTATGAATTACTTACATTAACTACATTAGTTCTAGTATCGCATATGGGTGGAACTAATGTTATTGCAGGCGTAAGAATATATTTTAAAATATTAATGATTTCTGCTGGTCTTTTATTTTTACCAGCTGTAATTATTATTTATACAAAATGTGGACATGGTAATTTCACTAATTTTGGTTTTATTCAAGATCATTTTTCAAAATTTGAAACAATAATTCTACTGTTAATGTTTATTTTTGGTATAGCGAAAACATCTATATTTCCTTTGCATTGTTGGCTGCCCAGTGCAATGGTAGCTATATATCCAGTTAGTGCACTTCTTCATGCTGTTATTGTTGTAAAAACAGGATTATTTTGCCTATATAAAATATTAATATATGTTTTTGGTTTAAAATATTTATATTTTCTTTTCACAGGAGAAAATTATTTTATATATTTACCTCTATTTGGTATTATTTATGCATCAATTAAAACATTAAAAACTCATAATATTAAAACAATATTAGCTTATTCAACTATCAGTCAATTACATATATCAATGCTGAGTGCATTTATGTTTACTCCAAAATCTATGGGAGCTGCAATATTACATATGATCGCGCATAGTTTTACAAAAATATGCTTATTTTATGGTATGGGGAATATCTATAGTCTTACTAAAGCTACTAACATAGAAGATATAGAAGGAATCTATTATAGTTTGCCAAAAACTAGCATTATTATTTTAATTGCAAGTCTTTCCTTAATAGGCTTGCCACCACTTGCTGGATTTTTAAGTAAATTTTATATTTTACTAGCATGTGCTGAGGAGAAACAATATATATTAATAATATCATTAATTGCAAGCTCATTTGTTACTATTTTATATTTGTATAAAATTAATAATTTTATATTCAAAAAACCTATTAAAATGCCTATTAATATTGAATCACAAATACCAAAAATCATGTTTTTTGGGCTTGTATTATGCGTCATTGGTATCATCATATTCCCTATATTACAATTATATATTATTAAAAACTTCTTATTTTATATATAAATATTTAAGCTTTAAAATTATAATAAAAAAGATTTTTATTTCTTGTAATAGAAAATTAATATCTGTATAATACGTCTGTAAATTAACCTTTTAGTTAATAAATTAATATTTTTAGTTAATAATATTAACTAATTGGTAAAATTATTAATATTCTAGCTTGTTAAATTACTGTTCTAATAAACAATATATTAATTTAAATTATAATAGAGGAAAATAATTATGAAAACTAAAGAGGATCTTATAGAAATTTATGGAAATGGAATTTCAAACTTACTTGAAATTAATCCACATCTTAATAATGAAGCAATATTTACACTAGAAGAATTAAATAATTTACATGACACAAGCTCTACAAAATTAGAACTTTTTATTAAATCCCCATATATTCCTGAGGAATTAATATCATATGGATTCACATATCAAGATTTAATTACTATCTCCTTAGATAAAATGAGTGCTTTACATGAAAATCCAACAATGACAGGAAATTTACTTTTAGATCATGGTTTTTCTGTAGCAAATTTACTTAATATGGAATATAAAACAATTGAGTTTCTTTATAAGAATATAATGATTACTAAAAAATTACATGCATATGGTTTTACTAATGATCAGATATCTAATATAGATTTTGAAAAACTTCAGTTAATATATGGGGCTTTTAAATCATCAGAAATCACTATTTTTGATCAATTTATTCAAATGATTAATCCAATTAATGCAACTAATATTTTATTTACACTACAAGACAATGAAATTTCTTCTTGTATTGAAAATGTTACTAATATAGGTATTGAGTCTATTATAGAACTGTTAAATACTATTCAAATAACTCAACTAATATATAATTTGGTTAGTGCTACACATATTGTTGAACCAGTAGCAGATGTAGTTGTTGAAGAACCAGTAGTATATTCAGATAATAACCTTGAATTTCAACAAGTTGTTGAAGTAACAAAGAAGATGATTAAAGAACAACAAACTTCTCATAATGTTGATATTAATTCAGCAGATAATACTAAAAATATTGTTACTGCACCAGTAATTCCTGCTATTAAAGAGTCTGAAGATGAAGAACAGAAGTCTGATGGTAAAGAACAGAATTCTGAAAAAAAAGTTACAGCATCTTATGGTGGTATTATATTGAACAAAGTAACAACAAATGAAAAAATTATTAAAGAAACAAATAATGTAAATTATCTTGGTCATATACATAAAAATGCTAATCCAAATGATGTAATTAAACAACAACAATCTAATACGTTAGAAGAATTTACAAGATCATTAGATGCCTTAAATCTTCCGGATAACAAGTACAATCTTCTATTAAAAAATTTTACAAAAATTAACATAATTCTTAAAGATATTTCTTTAGAAAAATTATCTGAATTTTCATTTCTTAAATTAACAAATATAGTTAATAGTGGTAAGTTGCCACAACAAAATAACGCTGTTGTAAATATAGCAAAAGCTGATGAAATTGGTAAGGACACAAAACCAGTATTTGGTGATAGAGCTAAGTTAAAAACTGTAGAAATATGGGGTGATGGACTAAAAAATAAAGTAGTAACTAAAGAGGCATCGTCTATTTCAGGTATAAAAACTGCATTTTTGGAAAAATTAGGTACACAAAAAGTAAATCATAATAAATCTATTTTTTCAAATGAAAATACTGTTTCTGAAAATACAGATGTTGCAAAATTTCAAGCTGTAACATCATTATTAGAGGATTCTTTAAATAAAAATCTTGGAGGAAATATTCAAGATATGTAAAAAAATATTAATAAATTAATAAACTTCTGTTAAAATTTTATTTAATGTAGTAACATAATAAATATTGATTTTATCAATATTTTAGCAAGATAAAATTTTATTTTGCTAAAATAATTTTGTAAATTCATAAGGTTATAAAATGGAAAAAATAGAAATTTTAACAGAAGAATATAAAATATTAGATTCAAAAGACGATTTAATTTTATTCACGGAGGAATTAAATGACGATATAGCATTTAGTTTCTTTTCAAAAACACTAAAAAAAGTAGCATTAGCTAGAAATATTACTAGTTCTCAATTAGAGAATTTAATTAATCAAATAAATCCTCAAAAATTAACAACTACATCATTAATCAATATCCAATTAATTGGTGGACTAATGGATGGAGAAAAATCGCAAGATTATCTAACTCAAATGATTCAAAAATTAGAAGAACTTGATGCTGGATCCAACATATTGAATATTATCTCATTTGATGTAAGAGAGCGTATACATCCTAACTCATTTGAAGTTGATGGATATCATGGAGGTGTAAGAGAAATATAAGTGTTAATATCTAAATTATAACTAGTTTAATGTAAATAAATATGGGGCTATTAAAAATATAATTATTTTAAGAGGTAAATATATGTTAATTAATGCTGAGATAGCAGCAACTAATCCAAAAGATCTTCTTATACAGTTACAGAATCTCCCATCGCATTTTTCAAATTTGGCTTCAAATAAAATTGTACCTATACTAAATTCAGATGAGCAGAAAATATATGATCAAGCTTTAATGCTCTACAACACATTAGATAGACAACTAACATCTGTCGGAAAACAAAATATACCTCAAAAGATAGATTCAGGCATATTACCGTTCTTAATGCTTAATCCTGCAGTACAATCAAATTTGCATTTTTATCAATATGCAGAACATTTGTTAGGAGAAATATTTGCACATAATGGTAATTTCGAGCATGCTATTACTTCAATCAAGAATGCTGCTAATATTGCTGTAGAGCGTGAGGATTATGGAATTGCTGAAAATCTTTATAAAAGACTAGCTAAATTACATATTAATAATAATAGTTTTGATTCTTATAAAAAAGGATTAGAAAATAATTTAATTAATATTGATACTAAAAATCAAAATTTACAAATCAGAATAAGATTAGCATTAGGTGCTGTGTACCGTATGACTGGTGAACATGATAAAGCATTAGATATGTATGATACAACTTATCCATTACAACAAGGTCGAATAGATTATGAAGCTCATAGAGTTGAACAACATGAAGTTGGATTTTCTAATAAAGAAAAAATCGGCACAGACAATATTCAACAATGTGTGACAGTGATTATTTATGATCCAGAGACAAAGAAAACAGCATTAGCTCATGTTGATAAATTTACAGATGCAAAATCATTGTCGATGGATGTTTTACCTAAATTTGATATTAGTGATAAAAATAAAAAATTACAAGTATTTTTGGTAGGTGGACGTGATCGTACTATTCAAGGAGTCAATATTTCTGATACAAATATAGAAAAAGTTGTACTTGAATTAAGTAAGCATAATTTTTTAGATATTAAAGTCGCAGATGTAGGTAATAAAACGCAAATACCATCTGGAATAGTTTTTGATCCGATGACTGGAAAACTGGAAAATGCTGTGCCAGCTTATCCAGATCAAACTACAGCAATCAGGCAAGCAAGAATATGTTTACCACTAAATTCAGGTTTAAATTTTGCTTTTGATTTAACCGCTTCAAAATCCGTGCCAGAGTTTATATTGACTGATGATCAAAAAGAAATAATATTATGGAAATACTTAGATAGTTCTATAGAGCCACCTAATGGTGTTCCTGAAACCTGGCAAAGTAACATTATAACGACTCCTCTGAATAGAGCTGCTAAAAAAATTTATATAGATAATCCTATATTAGTTAAAGAATTTTTAAGCAAATATCTTAACAAGATGACATCTAGTCATGACTTAAAAGCAATTATTAATCAAAATATTAATAATGTAATAAATTCTCAAAATCACACATTTACCGATATAAAACAAGCAATATTTAAAACATATAATTTTTATAAGAATAGACCTTGGAAAATAGCAACTGCTTTAAATAATAATTCAATTTCTAAAAAAACAGAAAATTCAAATATAGAACAGACAGATATTTCTTCTAATACAAAATCTGCAAAAGAGTCAAGTCATGTTGAAAACACCAAGCGAGTTGCAATGAATCCTTTTCGTGCAAAGCCTAATAATAGTTCAGAAGCAACAAATAATGCAATTATGACAACTGAGGAGAAAAATTTAGTTGAAAACACCAAGCGAGTTGCAATGAATCCTTTTCGTGCAAAGCCTAATAATAGTTCAGAAGCAACAAATAATGCAATTATGACAACTGAGGAGAAAAATTTAGTTGAAAACACCAAGCGAGTTGCAATGAATCCTTTTCGTGCAAAGCCTAATAATAGTTCAGAAGCAACAAATAATGCAATTATGACAACTGAGGAGAAAAATTTAGTTGAAAACACCAAGCGAGTTGCAATGAATCCTTTTCGTGCAAAGCCTAATAATAGTTCAGAAGCAACAAATAATGCAATTATGACAACTGAAGTGAAGATTGAACCAAAGTTAATGATATATAATCCAGAGGAAAAGAAACCAATACCAATGAGTAAACTATTTAGTGATTTGCTGAAAAAGCGCAATGCTAAGGAATCAGGGGAACACACAAGATAACGATAAAATTATTACTTAATTATTAATATATTTACTATAAAGGTTATAAAATGGAAAAAATAGAAATTTTAACAGAAGAATATAAAATATTAGATTCAAAAGACGATTTAATTTTATTCACGGAGGAATTAAATGACGATATAGCATTTAGTTTCTTTTCAAAAACACTAAAAAAAGTAGCATTAGCTAGAAATATTACTAGTTCTCAATTAGAGAATTTAATTAATCAAATAAATCCTCAAAAATTAACAACTACATCATTAATCAATATCCAATTAATTGGTGGACTAATGGATGGAGAAAAATCGCAAGATTATCTAACTCAAATGATTCAAAAATTAGAAGAACTTGATGCTGGATCCAACATATTGAATATTATCTCATTTGATGTAAGAGAGCGTATACATCCTAACTCATTTGAAGTTGATGGATATCATGGAGGTGTAAGAGAAATATAGATTTTAATATCTAAGTTATTAACTATTTAACAAAATAATATGGGGCTATTAAAGAAATATAATTTTTTATGAGGTAAATATATGTTAATTAATGGTGTATACATTCCAGAAGATCAAATAGACTTAAAGTCTCTTCCTTTACAATTTTCATATTTAATTTCTAATACAGACAGGTCTCAACAATTAGATCCAATACAACAAAAAATCTTCAATAGAGCTGTAGAACAATATAAAACATTAGATTCTCAATTACAGAATGTTAAAAACCAAAATAAGTCACAAAAATTGGATCCGAGTGGACTTTCATTTTTAATTAATAATTCTGTTGTACAATCAGATCTTAAGTTTTATCAAAAGGCACAAACTTTAATAGGTGAAACATTTATACATAACGGAGATTTTAAAAATGCTATAACTGCAATAGATGAAGCTGCTATAGTAGCTGTAAATACTGAAAATTATCCTTTTGCCGAAAATCTTTATAATAAATTAGCTCAATTACATATTAATAATAATAGTTTTGATTCTTATAAAAAGGGATTAGAAACTAGTTTAATTAATATTGAAATTAGAAGCCAGGATTTTGAAATTAGAACAAGATTGGCATTAGGCGCTGTCTATCGTGCAACTGGTGAACATAATAAATCATTAGATATGTATAATAAAGCCTATTCGTTAAAACAAAGCTTACAGTCAGGTCCTAATTTAAATGCTTCTTTTGATGTACCAAAAGCAATACAAACGCCTATACTTACTAAAGAAGAAAAAGAATCAATATTACAACAATATTTAAATGCTTCAGAAATAACAAGTGGCGATGGGTCTAAAATATTTGAAAGCCCAGCTAGTCATCTTGTTAAAGCTGCTGAAGAAATTTACAAGACTGATCCTGTGTTAACTAGAGAAGTTTTAAAGCAACATGTGAAAAAGATGACATCAAAATCTAATATTGCTAATAGCGCAAAATTAGAGGAAGTGATTAATCAAAAAATTGATAAAATGATAGTATCAGGTAGAACAGAAACATTAAAAAATATTAAGAAAGAGATGCGTCAAACATATTATTCATATCAATATAATCAAGAAAATATCTCAAAAGAACAGGTAGCAACTAAACCAAATGCAGCAACTACACCAACAGAAGCAAAATTAAGAAAACGCGACATGATAGCAGCTGTAGTAGCAACAATAGTATCTAATATTACAGCATTAGTTCAGCGGATATTTAGAAAAAATAGTGATAAAGCAATAGAAGCACCAGCTACAAATATTCCTCAAAAAAATTCTCCTCAAAAAGATCAAAATAAAACAATTAATAATTTTATTCAAAAGTCTCCTGTTGAGCAAAAACCTAACATTACAGCAAAAGCTACTCCAAATGTTAGAAATAAACAACATAATAGTCCAGGAGTAAGTTGATTTGAATATTAAATTTGATGAGTCAATCAGCAATTCTCATTTTGATTTTTTATAAAAAATTAAAATGAGAATTTAGGGTTCATGCAACAAAGCCTATTAACTACTAAACTTTTTGATTAATTCTACTAGTTAAAAATTTATGAATTATAAAAAATATTAAACATATGACTATATTTAATATAGCTATATTCAAGAAAGCCTCTTTATAAATCCCAAGAGAAATAACCGGATCTACCTCTCCATTAATATTTGGTACAGAAACAAAATGTGATATTACAATGCCAAATAAGTTAGAGAATGCTAATGATAACATTAGGAAACCCATAACAAAACCATGTAAATGTTTTGGAGCAAGTATACCAACTTGAGACTGAACAAATGGTGATATAAATACTTCACCGAAACCCATTATACTTATTGCAGTAACTAAAAATATATATGGTATTTGCGAATCAATATTTGCAAAATATGTTCCTATATATAATATTATAAAACATAAGAACATGGAAAAAATACCAAGTAACAACTGAAAAGATGCATATTTTTTATTAAATTTTATACCTACAAAATATCCAATTATTATTATAGAAAGAGGATTTAAAGCTTGTGATGCAGCAGCTGGTATGTCAAAATTAAATATTTTATTTTCTACATTTCTTGCAACAAATAAATTAATTAATGAACCAAGTTGCATTTCTAAAGCAAAGAAACTCATTAAGAATAATATCATGATGCAAAGAGCGATTAGATTCTTAGCCTCATCTTTTGGTAATTTATAAATAATATATAACATAATACTTAATGTAAACAAACCAACAATAGTAAGGATATTTGTAAATATTTCACTATTTTGTAACATTATAGAAATAATAAAAGAAAATATTATTGCAGCAATAAATAGATAATAACTAACTGATATTGAAAATATTTTACCAGGTTTTTTTAAATGTTGTAAATTCTTATGTGAATCTAAAATAAATTGTAATTTAACAAATGCACAAAGACCTATAAACATACCAATAGCTGCAAGACCAAATCCAAAATGCCACCCATATATTTTTGCAACATAGCTACATGCAATAGCAGAAAGAAACGCTCCAATATTAATGCTAACATAAAATAATCTAAATGCATTACTACGTGCTGCGTCATTTTCTTTGTAACAACTACCGACTATATTTGTAATATTACCTTTAAAAAACCCAGTTCCAACTGCGATAAGTCCAAGAGACATGTAAATTAAATTCGGTGACATATTTGTAAATGTCATTAAAATATGTCCTAACATTAATATAACACCACCAATAAATACGAGTGAAGTAGGACCTGTATATTTATCTGAAATATATCCAGAAAAAATAGGGACTACATATCCTATTGCTGCAAATAATGAATATATTGCATATGATTTTTGGTCTGTAAATCCAAGATGAGATATTAAGAATAGAACAAGAAGTGCTCTCATTCCGTAATAACTAAATCTTTCCCACATTTCTACAAAAAATAATATTTTTAAAAAATTTTCTATTGGTGGCTTTGATAAATTATTCATGATAATTACCTTAAATATTGTGTATTAATATATTTATAAAATACTAAAATTTGTTAGATAAAAATAAAAAATCTTTAATATAAAAAATAATTTGACCATTACAATTTAAAATAATTGTAATATTCTTAAAAAACGTAATTAAAAAATTTTAGTAAATTATAAATTGATTTTATGTTATTTATAGCAAAATGAATTTATATTATGTGATAATACAAAGCTTATAAAATAATAAAGCAATGAAAAGTTCACATATGAAATTATTTTACTAGTCTAAAAAGATGCATGTGAGTAATTTGTGTGGTAAACCAACAAATTAATGTCTGAATGAGTGTAGAAATCTGTGTTGAATTAGAATTGAAATTATTTAATAACAATTCAGGTTCTTCGTATATTATTAATTTATACATAATATCCTCCTAATTTAAATAAATTAACGTTAATTCAATATAATATATATTTATATTTCAATCAAGAGCAAAATGAAAATATTTTCAATTGTATAATATTTTAATTATTTAATTTATATTATATGTTTTGCAATAATTTCATAATAAAGCCAGGTACTATACCCAAATATATTACTAAAGATCCTAATATAGATAATGAAAAAAATTCTAACATTGATAAATCTTTAAAACTATTAATTTTACTATTACGAGGAGAACCTAACATTAGATCCTTATATAAACTAAACATATAAACTGTAGTTATAACTACAGAAGTAGCTGCTAAAATAGCAATAAATATATTAATTTTAGCCATTCCATAAATTATAAAGAATTCACCTATAAAACCGCTAGTACCAGGTAGTCCTATTGATCCTAAAACCATTATCATGAACATAAAAGATAATTTTGGTGTTTGAGATACAATTCCTCCAAACCAACTAATCTGCCTTGTATGATATCTATCATAAAATATTCCAGCTATAATAAATAATCCTGCGCTTATAATACCATGACTAAACATTTGAAATATAGCACCAATAATCCCATCTTTAGAAAATGAAAATATTCCTAAAATACTATAATTCATATGTGCAATTGATGAATAAGCTATCATTTTTTTAATATCAGTTTGCGCGAATGCTACAAGAGATGCATATATTATAGAAATAATACTCATATTATAAACATAGGATGCGTATTCTTTTGATATGAGCGGGAAAAGAGGTATTAATATAATTATAAATCCATAAGCTCCTAATTTTAATAATAAACCAGCAAGTATTATTGATGTTGAAGTTGAGGCTTCTACATGCGCATTTGGTAACCAATTATGAAATGGAAACATTGGAATTTTAATAGCAAATGAGAAAAATATACCAAACCATAATAATTTTTGCTCTTCATAGGAAAAAAGATTCATAGATTTACGTAATGATTCAATTTCAAAATTGTGAGTTTTTGTATAAATATATATTATGCATATTAAAAACAGACATGAAGAAATAAAACTATATAAGAAAAATTTAATCGATGCAAAAATTCTATTTTCCCCTCCAAAAATGCCAATAAGTAGATAGATTGGTATTAATATTAGTTCAAAAAATATAAAAAATAATAATAGATTTCTTGCTGAAAAAGCTCCAATACACATTGCTTCAACTAATAAAATACATATTACGAAATATTTACTATGTTTTTCGATTTTTCCAATCGAAAATATTAGCGCTATTGGAGTTAATATAACAGTTAATAATATCATTATAATAGATATTCCATCAACTCCAAGATGAAAGTTTAAACCAATATTCTTTATCAAAGAATAATATTCTATAAATTCAAATTTATTATTAGCATATTTTAAATATAAGTAAATTGATGATATTACTGTTAAAATAGAAGATAAAATACCAACATATATTGGGTAATTTTGATTTACTTCATAGTTTGATCGATTTGTAAAAAATCCTATATATATACTACTAAAAATTAGTAGTAAAATATTAATTGATAATATCGGTAATTCCATCATATATTATTTCTAATGTTATATTATGATTTTACACTATTTTGCTGTGAAATTATATAAAAATCAAGATAAATTTATTATATACTCCTCTCAAATTAAATCTTGAAATTTCTGTATAAATTCTGTAAAAT
>DYTE01000001.1:59906-78965 GCA_020726135.1 Rickettsia conorii | reverse complement strand
ACATTAAATGCATCTAATATAATAGGTAATATAGATTTTGTAGGATTTAATGGCATTTTAAGTTTAAACGATGGTGGAAATATTACTGGAAATATTGATAATAGTGGTACTACTGAAGCTGGAATATTAAATTTACCTGGTAATAATATAATTAGCGGTAAAATCGGTGAAACATCACCAATATCTATTATTAATATTAATGGAGCAGTGACATTACAAGATTCAGTTCATACATCAAGACTTAATGTAAATCATGGTACATTAAATTTATCTCAAAATATTATTACTGATAATTTATATTTAAATAATGATGATGTGATTGTTAATTTAACCGGTAATTTCAGTCGTAATGCTACATTTGGAGGAGCAGCTACATTAAATGCATCAAATATTACAGGTAATGTAGATTTTTATGGATTTAATGGTGTTATTAATTTGAGCAATAACTCAAATATTACTGGAAATATTGATAATAATGGTGCTAATGTTGCTGGAATATTGAATTTTGCCGGTGATAATATTGTATCAGGTAAAATTGGTGAACATACTCCAATAGCTACTATTAACATTAATGGACCTGTTACATTACAAGATGCAGTTCGTGCATCAAGAGTTAACGCAAATCATGGTACCTTAAATTTATTGCAAAATATTATTACTGATAATTTATATTTAAATAATGATGATGTACTTGTTAATTTAATCGGTAATTTCAGTCATAATGCTACATTTCAAGCTCCTGCAAGATTAAATATATCAAATTTTACAGGTAATATAGATTTTTCTGGTTTTAATGGTTTGGTAAATCTAAGTGGTAATATACTGGTAAAATTGACAATAGCGGTGCTAATGATGCTGGAATATTGAATTTTTTTGGAAATAATATTGTTAGCGGCACAATTGGCGAATCTTCTGCAATATCTGAAATTAATGTTAATGATTCAGTTACATTTCAAGACATAGTTCATGCATTAACAATTTATGCAAATCATGGTACATTAAATTTATCTAAAAATATTATTACTGATAATTTATATTTAAATAATGATGATGTGATTCTTAACTCAAATGGTGATTTCACTGGTAATGTTAAATTTGAAGGAAATGCAACATTAAATATATCAAATATTACAGGTAATATAGATTTTGCAAATCATTCAGGAATTGTGAATGTTTTGAATGCTGGAGTTATTAATGGTTTTATAGTAGGTAGTACAGGATCAATTAATACATTAGGAGATGCGACATTTAATGGAACAATTGGTACGACAAGTCCTATTACTGCAATAAGCTTTAATGGTAATGGTAATATATTGATGAACAAAGAGATTCATACTGGAGAATTCAACTTGATGGATGCTGTTAATGTATTTGCTAAAGATATCATTGAAGGTCAGATTCACATAAATTCATCAATGGCAACTTTTAATATAAATGCAGTAGCTATATCAGATTTAGTATTTAATGAGGATGGAATTGTAAATATTGCTGATAATTCAGTCTTTAATGGCACCGCTAAAGCTAGTTTTGCCAATATAGGAACCATAAATATTGATGGTACTGGCGAAATTATAGGATTGATAGGGGAAATTGATAAACCAATTAAATTGTTAAATTTTAACGGTGGTACACATAATCTAAATGATGTTTATACAACAGAATTAATAGTGAACGCATCAGATGTTAATGTAGTGTTAAATGGACATTTAACTGGTAATATTTATATGAATGCGGCTGCTTCTAATTTAACTATTAAGAACGGTTTAACTGGTAATATTTTATTCAATGAAGATGCTAATATTATTATTGATAATGATACAAATGTAACAGGCACTATTAATTCAACATTATCTAATAGTGGTTATTTGAATGTTAGAGGTGATTCAATATTTGCCTCATCTATTGGTACAGCTAGTCTTCCATTGAGATTAATAGAATTTAGTCAAGCAGGTGAATCTATATTAAATGCAGAATCATATTCTAGCGACTATAAACTGACAGATAGTGGGTCAATAATTACAGCTAATGCTAATATTAATGGTAATGTCTCTATTAATGCAACTGGAGGAATTATAAATATAAATAAAGATTTAACTGGTCTTATAATAATGAACCAATCAGGAATAGTTAATATTGCTGATAGTGCTGCTATTAACGGAAGCATAATTACATTAATTCCAAGTCAAGCTATTGTAAATTTTGCTGGTGGTGCTAATATTTCTGGAAATCTTGGCTCGATAAATAATAATTTATCAGATATTAATTTTAATGGATCTAATGGTACATTAGTTGTTTTAAACAATTCTGTATATTCAGATAATATCAATATAGAAGAAGGTGGAGTTACTATTAATAGTAATATATATTCTAATATAAATTTAAATCAAGATACTAGTATTTTAACAAGTTTAAATTCAATTAATGGGAACATTAAATATAATGGAAATGGAACAGTAATTACTGCTGGAAATATTTTAGGTACTATTGATTTTACTTCTCATAATGCGACATTAACATTAAATGGATTAAGTGATCAAACTTTAACTTCTACTATATCAAATGCAAATAATGCAACTTTAAATATCCATTCTAATGTAACAACAAATAATGACGTAATTTCAGGCATTAATCTGATTAATATTGGTCAAAATGGAAATCCTAAATCTTTAATCATTAATGCAGGTATATCTGAATTTGCACTAATGAATGGAAATCAAAATATTATATTTAATGATAAAGATTCAGTTCTCAATTTAGAATCCTTAAGTGCTAAAACTATTATATTTCATAAAAATCTAGAAGGTTTTAATGCAGGTGGAGGAATTTTAAATTTAACTGGTGGAACTTCATCAAATATTTTAACAATAGCATCAATTGATGGGACACAAACTCTCGGTACAAACACTGCTAAATTATCTTCTATAAATGTTACAAATAATGTAGCATTCAGTGGTGGGGGGAATTTAATAAATATTCGTAATGTTGGGGTTTTAAATATTTTAGCTAATGCTAGCTTAACAGATTTCAGTGGAACATCTATAAACAGTACTGAAATTATTTTAGGCGATGTTTCTTTTGCAAGTACATATATTTTAGATACAAAAGATAATCATATTAATAATTTTACCGGATCTAATATTAATTTCATGAATTCGGATTCTACATTAATATTAAAAAATAGCAGTACTATATCAGATCATATTATTATGATAAGTGATAATATTGTTCCACCTGCTAATAATATTGGTATAGTAGAAATTAATTCACAAAATGCTGGACGTAACTTAACTATTTTGGGAAGAAACTATTCAATTGGGTCACAAGATCTACAATTTAAAGAATTAAAATTATCAGGCCTTGGGAGTTTTAATATCGATCCAACTATTTATAGTACAGATCTTGCTTTAAATATATTAGATATTACATTAAGAGAAGTTAATAGTAATATAATTTTTCAAAGAGATGGCACAATATATAATGCATTAGGTACTATTACCGGTAATGTTGATTTTGCAAGTTATAATTCTCAATTAAATCTTGCTGATGGTAAAAAAATTACTGGCAATATTAATGGTAATAATTCAGGAAATATTGAAATCTTAGGTAGTGGAGAAATTACAGGATCAATTCTTGGTCTATCTGTTTTAAAATGCGGAGATGGAAATATTCTATTATCAAAAACTGGTAATCATGAAATTGCAGAAATTCAAGGTAATGGCACTGCTACTATAAATTTTGCTAATGATTTTAATTTGACAGGAGATATTAACAAAACTAGTGGTGATGCTGTTAATTTGAGATTTACTGGAGGTAATAATCTCATTAGTGGTGTTGTAGGTAGTCCAAATAACAAGGTTGGAAATATATTAATTGATGCTGGCCAAATATCATTCAATAATCAAATTAATTCTAATGAAATTATTATAAGCGATAATGCAATGGCAGTGATAGGAGATTCTGTGACTGCAACAAATATTAGAGGTAATGCCAGCGGAAAAGGTAAAGTAAAATTCATTACAAATTCTGTTCCTGTTTTATTTAGTTCATCTTCTTATTCTACCAATATATTAACTGATAGTTTTAGTACAACATCTATAGTTAATAGCCCAATTGGTACTAATAATTTTCCTTTAGCTATTTTAGAAATTGCTGATAGAAATGTTGAATTTACAAATAATGTTTTTGTAAATAATTTATTATTTTCAAGTGCTACAGCAGAAACTATTATTTTAAAGGCTGATAGTGTTATTGGATCTATTGACACTTCTGGAAATAAGTTACATAGCATTATTTTAAATGCAAATTTAGATGTAGGTGCACTTGGTAATATTGGATCTGCTGATAAAAATTTATCTTCAATTACATTTGCAAATGAACATATGTTACTAATTAATACAAATCAATTTTATTCATCTATTTTTACTAATAATGATAAAACTGGATCTGTTACATTCAATATTGATGATATTACTATTTCAAAGATTGGTGACAATGGAAAAAATTTAAATCATTTATTAGTAAATGCTAATTCTATTATAGATTCAAATATATATGTTAATAATATTACAATAGCAGCAACAAAAACTGCTCATTTCACTGGTAATAATTCAAATATTATTGCAATTGAACCAACCTTTATTGATGCTGTAGGTTTTAATAGAATTATTACAGAATTTTCTTATGATTTGAATCTAAAAAATACAATATTAACAAGTAATAATGCAACTATATTCTTTGATAAAGCAACTTTATTAGAAGTTCCTATTACTGGCGGTAATATTAATTTTGTTGAAAATACATGGATTAAAGAATCTATTAATGGATCAAACATAAATTTTGCTCCTAATAAGTATTTTGTAATTGAGAAAGATATAAAAGCTCAAAATATTTCAGCAGATAAAGCAAGTCTAGTAGTATATACACCAACAGTTAAGGTTAACGGTGATATTATTGGAGCCGATACAGTTTTTGGACTCGGTACTAATCAACTTCAATATTCTGGAAATGCAAAATTAACTGGTGCTGTTGAAATTAATACAATTTATGATACTAATTTACTTACAGGTGGTAATATAGAAGTGCAAGCTAATTCTAAAATTGATTTATCAGATGCAGATTCTTTAGTAATAAAATTACAATCACGTTCTAATATTAATAATATTACTGATTCAACTAAATATCAACTAATCTCATCTCTAGATGAAAATGGGATCGTTCCACTTGATGCAGATAAAATTTCATTAGATACAAGTGGTGAACAAAATCGTTTTGCAAAATGGCAAATTGATCATAATAGTTTAACATTATATGTTACTGATGCATCAGAAGAAACACTTACTGATGAATTTAAGGATGAGGATGAGGATACTAAGAGATTTGTAAAGCAGATTGCTAGAGCAAAAAATGGAGATGCAAGTAATTTTAAAAATACATTAGGACTTATTCCAAGTAATAGTGTCGATAAGGAAGCAGTAGATCGCTTATTAAAACCATTAGATAATATTGATTATCATAATGAATCTTATGAGGAACTGACAAAAATAAATATAGGAATTGATGATAGAATAGCATCATCAGGTTCTGAAGATTTTGAAAAGAAATATGGAATATGGATTAATCCATTCTATGGAAAATCATATCAAGACATAACAAAATCAGGAAGTGGTTATGATGGAAAAACTACTGGTATAACAGTTGGTTTTGATACATTATTTAATGAAGAGTGGATGTTAGGAATATCATATAGTCGTGTTAATAGTAAATTAACAATGAAAGGTAAAAAATACGGTGATACAATAGAATCATGCTTAAATAATTTTTCAATATATGGATTATATAATAAACCAAATAATAATTGGTTTGTAGAAGGAATAACATCTTATGGCAAATCATCTATTACAAATAATGAAAAAAGAATTTTTGATGTAAATAATTTTACTACAGCTACAGGAACATATAAATCTACTTCTTTCAATACTCAAATTCTTGGAGGATATAATTATAATATTTCAGAAACAACATTCTTAACTCCTGTAATTGGAGGAAGATATTTTCAAATTAATGATGATGGTTATACTGAGACTGGTGCTTCCGTGCAAAATAAAACATTTAACACTAAATCATCTAATAAATTTGAAACTATAATAGGTGGTAGACTTACTTCAACAATAGCTTCTCAGAATAAATTAATAATATCTGAAATACATACTTATGTTAATTATATGTTATCAGGAAAAGAAGCTCAATTTGATGCAAGAATTTCTGGAATTGATGGACCTATAGCATATACACCAACCACTCCAAATAAATTAAGATTTACAGGAGGTGGAAGTCTAACTATTAAATATAGTATGAATGAAATAGGTTTAACATATAATGCTATTCTTGCTCAAAAATATTTTGCACATCAGGCAAGTTTAAAACTTAGAGTAAATTTATAATCTAAAAAATTAATGTTTACATAGAGTGATATGAAGAAATAGATTGATAAGCAATTACCCTCGCTGAACTTCTATTAATAGTTGTTTTAGAAGGAATTATTAAATTATTTTTTATTACCTCACACATATCTTGCAAATTAGCATTATCCCTATTTTTTTTAATAACATTTATTTTATTATTAACTATTGGAGGAATTTTTCTAACTATTTCTGCTCCAACATTAGCCAAATGATTTGTAGCTTTTTTAACATTATCAAATACCTCAGCAGCTGCCATGAAAGCTTTCTGTTTATATTCAATAGCTAATTCACCTTTATCATCGATTACAGCTACAACACTTACAAAAATATTCAAAGCACAAGAAACAGTTCCTATAGCTGCAACCGCTAAACAATTGCATGCTGAATAAAGATTAGATGTTATATTTACTGGATTATTGGTTTCGCTAATTTCTTTACTCATAATTTATATCTCCATAATTTAATATTCACAATATAGAATAATGATATTTTAACAATAAAAACTCATATAATAATTATAAAATATATAATTATTATATTTATATGTGATTTTTAAGTAATAATATTTTATATTATATTTCTAATTTTCCATAAAATTTTTCCATTTTTTCAAAATATATTACACCTAAGAAAAAACCAACACCTACAGGTATGAAAATTAAAAATATTCCTAAATATCCAAAATATTCTGTTGCGAAAACTAATCCAAAAGAAGTTATAAGAAAAGTCAGTAATTTTGCAATAGCACTTATAAAACTTGTATAAGTAAATCTTTTGAAAATAGAAAAATATTTATAGAATAAAGGTGTAGCTGGCACATGATCAAAAACAAACAGAGCTGCAAGACATTGAAATATTAACACGACATTGGAACTAGGATTATATGCCATCGCTATTGGAAAGAAAATTATGCAACTAAAAAATAAATAAAATTTTAACTTTAATATTTTTAATGGTTTCATTCTGATAGACAAATATAATAAAATTATTATTCCAAAAAAATCAATTATTGAAACAAAAAAATTTTGATTAATTATTTGAGATGGAGTAAAACCACATTCATTCTTTAACACATCGCCACAATATATATAGATAAAGTAAAAACATGGCGGTCTTGCACATTGAATGAAAAAATAATAAATAGACGTCCAAATTGGTACTGTTTCTTTTAATAATTTTTTATTCTCTGAACTCATTGTTTCTGGATTATTCAAAATATCTTTTTTCTTTGCAAAATCTTCTGTCTCTTTTAAATCAGTTCTTATAATAAATCCCACTAGAGCTACAATTGCTCCAAATCCAAAAACAACACGCCAACTATTATGAGTAAATGTTGCAATTATAGGATTAGTAAAGATCGAAGCCACTCCAATAGCTGCACTAGTCCCAAGCGCTGAGAATAATGTCAAAAATCCTACGATAAGATATTGCATCGGAGGTTTGGAAGTTTCAGTTAAATAAATTTCGGCTCCTCTAATTTCAGCTGTTGCTGCCATACCTTGAACCATTCTACATATTGTAACAATAACACTTGCGCTTATACCTATTTGTGCATATGTTGGTAAAATAGCCATTATAGTACAACATATTCCCATCAAAAATGTTGTCATAACAACAACAAATTTACGCCCCATATGATCACCAATATAACCAAATATTAATGCACCAAATGGTCTAAGTAAATAAGTTGAACAAAATGCAAAAGCTGAAAGTAATGATGACGTAAACGGATCTGTCTTTGGAAAAAATAATTCATTTAACAAAACAACCATATGAACATAGATCATAAGATCAAAATATTCTAAAAATGTGCCAATCGATAATAAACCAACTGTTTCTTTTTGTTGTTGCGTTAGACGTTTATTTTTAATGTCTATATTATCATAATTCATTTATAATCTCCATTGATTAATTAATGTAGTTAAGTACATCATAAATCTTAAAAAATTACAAATATTATTGATTTCAAAAATTATATTTTTAAAAACTGTTGTTTAATTAACACATAGGTTGTTAATAAATATTAATTATTCTTATAAAACTTGCTATTTTTATAAAATGCTGTAAAATTTATTAACAAAATTTTAATAATGCCTGCTATAGGTATTGCTAGTAATATACCCACAAATCCCAATAATGCTCCGCAAGCAAATATTGCAAATATTATCCATAAAGGGTTAAGACCTATATTATTACCTATAATTCTTGGAGTAAGCACATAAGCCTCCAATGATGAACCAATAAAATATATAATAACTATATATATCAAATGAATATCCATTCCTCTTGAAAAATATGTAATTATAAGACTAATAAATAAAGAAAAAATAGCTCCAATATATGGCAATATAATTAAAAAACCATACATCATTCCCAATAATAGCCATGATTCATTACCTAAAAAAAGAAAAGAAGTAGAATAAAAACATGATAATAATAAACAAACATTAAGTTGTCCTCTAATATAGGCGCTAAGTAATTTATCAATATCTAAAACTACTTGATCAATTTTATCTTTATTTTTTAATGGTATTAAATCATCTAATGATGATATTATTTTTTTCCAATTTTGTAAAAAATGATATAATAATACAGGTACTAATATGAATAACATAAATTTATTAATTGTAGATAATGCTCCACGCCAGAAATTATTTACAATAGAATTAACTATAGCAAACATATTATTAGAAAGATTTTTTAATATATCTTTTATACTTGAAGCAATAGATGGATCTAATTCAGATATTTTAATTGCTAATAATGGTAGTAGTTTAAATTGAATATAATCTTTATATAAAGGAATTTTTTCAATTATATGAAGAATTTGACTGTAAATTATTGGCAAAATAAAAATAATTGCAGCAATAAAAATACTAATAAATAATATATATACAATTATCGTAGCAATATTTTCACTTATATGACATTTTTTGGAAATATAAGATATAAAAGGACGTAATAAATATGCAAATATTATAGAAATTAAAAATGGTGCAATTATATTAGTTATTGAAAATAAAAAAAAACCAATAATTAGAAATAGGAAACTCCAAAAAAAAAATTTATGAAGCATCTATATTCCCGCGACTTTAGATGGAGCTAAATTATCATCTACAGCTATTCTTTCATCGAACACAAAACATTCACCTTTCCACATATGATTTTTATTTGCTGTATCTTCTAAATATTGCAATATTCCTCCTTTAAGATGATATACAGACTCATATCCTAATAATTTTAAATAGGCTGTAGATTTTTCGCATCTGACACCACCAGTACAACACATTGCAATTTTTTTATCTTTTAATAAATCTTTATTATTTTCAACCCAATCTGGAAATTGTTTAAAAGTTTTGGTCATCGGATCAATAGCATATTTAAAAGTTCCAGTTGCCACTTCATAATCATTACGAGTATCAATTAATATTACATCATCTCTTGCAATAAATTGATCCCAATCCCTTGTTTCAATATATTCACCTTTGAGATTATTGACATCAATACAACCCTTCCCCATTGAAACTATTTCAGGTTTTAACTTAACTTTGAATCTATCAAATGGATGATGATCATCATAATTAACTTTAATACTTACATCCATAGCAGAAGTCTCTTTTATCAATTCATTAAGGAGTAAATCAAGATTTTCACGCATACCTGAAATTGTGCCATTAAATCCTTCTTTTGATAATAAAATTGTTCCTTTAATAGATTTTTTCTTACCTATTAATAATATTTTAGGCAGTAATAATTCTGGCTCTTCGATATTAACAAAACTATAAGTACTTAATATTGCTATTGTTTCTGATAATGACATATGATTATTTAATATTATTTTATTCGTACTAATTCTATCATAATAAATTTTATCAAGCAATATGAAAGCTATTCTAATATTTTTGTAAAAATTCTTAGAATAGCATTATTTTTAACAAAAAATTTTAATTATGTTTATCACCTAAGGTTAGTATAATAAGTTCTAGTGGTATTGTAGAACCTGAATCTAAGTCACTTAAACATCCTATACTACACTGACTTATATTATCATCATCTATATATGGATACAATATTTCTTTCATTTCAGATGAGAGATTGCTGTCTTTAAAAATGTCATTTAAAATCGGAGTCAACTTAGTTTTATCAGTTTGACATTTATTAGCATAATCAATCAATAATTTTAGCATTTTTACATTATCTTTAATTATAGCAAAACTGAAAAAAGCACCATTTCTATACGTAATGTCAATATCATTAGATTCTCGTAAAATTTCTTGTACTCCATTAAAATCATTTAAACTACATAAAGTATACAGGTTATAATATGTTTTACTCATGTGAACTCTCCTCAATGTGGGCCATTAATTTACTCTCGAGTTGATTTGTTTCATTTATCTCTTCATTTCTTTGTTTTTCATACTCTGCGCTTAACAACTCTATTTTCTTTTTAGAAGCTTCTTTGCAAAGACTTAACAAACTTTCAAATTTTAAGCTTTCTGTAATATCTAAATCATTTAGTGTAGTTAAATAATTCTTTATATAAATCTTTGTAGAAGGTTCATCTAATTTTAATGAAATTTTCTTAAGTCTCATGGATAAGGAAAAAATCTTTTCTCCATTTACAATATTGGAACTTTGTTGCATTCTCAGTGGCATGCTTTTTACCAACTCCAATTCTTTTCCCACAAATAAAGATTTATCAAGTATACTTGAATTTATTTCATCATTGTTAGAAATATATTCTATTTCTAAACATTTCATTATTGTTTCTATATTGTTTTCATCTTTTAACTTATTGTTAAGAGCAAATGCAATTTTTACAGCAATATCAACACAATCCCTAAATGCATCATTGTGATATCCAGTAGGTTTACCTGTAGGCGTATATATTTTCAATTTGTTATTCTGCGAACACTGTATTATTTCTTTGTCAAAATTAGCTAAAGGCCAACTAAATTGTGGATTGCTAGGATCAATAACTAATATTTTATTACCTGTATTATATAATAATATTGTATGAGTTTCTGTTTTTTCTTCATTAAATTTCACAAACTCTTGATCTCTTACAAAAATATCAACTAACAATGTTTTACTATTTGTGAGTTGAAAAAATTCTAATGCGAGTGTAATTAATTCTTCTTCTGTCACAGTTAATTGAATTTGTTTTAATTTATCCATTTTCTTTGATGCATTACTTTTACTAGAAATGCTAGATTTACTTTCTAATTTTGAATCTCTTATATCAATTTCTAAAGCTTCTTTAATTTCCTCTTTAGGAAATTCTTTTATTTGCCATTCAAAGAATTTGTGACTATTATTAATTCCAAAATGTAAAACATGGCTACTTGGAGTTTTTGCATACTGATATTCATCTATATAAAAACGATCATCTATCATATCATCTTTTGAGTAATCAGTATCTGCACATTTGCTTTCTTCTTCAGTCTTTTTTACATGTTCAGTTTTCTTTAAATCAGAGGATTTTTTATAAAATTCTCTTATTTGATTATTTTTATTTTCAATAATTTCTGTATATTTTGACTCGTCTTTTGCTAGATGAACTATTCCAATAAACTTTTCTTTCACTATTTTCAATAAATTTTCTTTTTTATAAACAAGATTTCTAGTTTTATGTGTTTCAGGAGTGACAGATCTATTTTTCATATCTGAAACATGTTGTTCAGTTATATCTTCTGATAAAGGATAATCAGAAGCAAGTTTTGTACTATAATCATCATCAATTAATTTCATAAATTCCTCAATATAAAGAAAACAACTTTAAATTATTAAATTATCTTAATAACTTTTAAATAATCTAATAATTTATATTATTTTATCATAATGAGTATATTTTTACAACTTTAAAATGATAAAACTATAATAAATTATGTTGAAATATTTTCTAAAAATAAAATTATAAATAGTAGGTTATATAATTTTATTTGAAATAAATTTATTTTAAAATGAGTCAGAATTAATGAATATTTGATAATATTCACAAAGAACATAGCTTTGGTGTTTTACCAAAGCTACAATTAGAGAGATTATCGTTCTTGATTCTCAAAAAGTCCATAATCATCTGCATGTTGTTTTTCATATTTTTCATGTTTTTCTTGCGCTTCAATGCAAAGAGTTGCAACAGGTCTTGCTTCTAAACGTTTTAAACCAATTGGTTCTCCTGTATCTTCACAATAACCATATTCTCCAATATCTATTCTCTCTAAAGCTTCTTCTATCTTAGTAAGTAATTTTCTGTATCTATCTCTAGTACGTAGTTCTATTGATGTATCATTTTCAACAGACGCTCTGTCATTAAAGTCTGGTTCATTCCAATTTTCTTCTTTTATATAATCAAGAGTTTCTTGAGATTCTTCAATTAATTCCTTTCTCCAGCTAATCAATTTATTTTTAAAATATTCTAATTGTAGTTCATTCATATATTCCTCTTCTTCTGTGGGAATATAATCTTTTAGTAAATTTAGTAGTTGCATGCAATAATCCTAAAGACGTAATTTAATATACTTAATAAATTTAAAAGAAAATGAAAAAATCTCAAGAGTTTTTTTATATTAATTATACATAAATCATTGAATGTAAACTAAAAATAGCTGAGAATGATAAATTTCTAATGTGAAGTTGCAAAATAAACAAATGTTTAAATGAGTTGAAATTATATAATATAATTTATAAGTAAATAGGTAGTATAAAAATAGTCAAATCAAATTTGGTTTGGTTTGACTATTTATAGAAATATATTATTTAATAATTGTTACAGCTCTACGATTTTGTTTGAAAGCTTCTTCTGTTTGACATTCAAGCGCAGGTCTTTCTTTACCATAAGAAATTGTTTCAATTCTTGAATCTTCAATACCATCAGCAACTAAAAAATTTCTTACTGAACTAGCTCTTCTCTCACCTAAAGCAAGATTATATTCTCTTGTACCTCTTTCATCGCAATGACCTTCTATTATTATAGAAACATTAGAATGTTTTTTTAACCAAGTAGCTTGAGATTGTAGCTGAGCTCTAGATTCCTCTGATACATCTGATTTATCAAAAGCAAAAAATACTCTATCACCAACATTTTTTGTAAAATCGTCAGATAAAGCAATTTCTTCTTGTGCTACAGAAGTTTTTTCGTAAGCAGTTTGTTGATTATGTGTTTTTTTACCAGCACAGCCGCTAAGTAAAAAGATTGTACAAAAAGCCAAAGTAATATTTTTTATCATATAGTTATCAACTCCTTTATTAATTAGGTTAAATAGGTTAAATAGATATTTATATATCTGTAGTTAAAAACACAGTTTTTACATACAAGATTATATGATGCTATTTTACAAGTTAACATATAAAACTATATTTATCAAAGATCAATTTAAATTGACTGTGGTAAAAATACCCTAATATTTAATATAAATTACAAATATTTTAATTTTTATCAATATTATTTTCACTAAAAATTATTGGTACAGACAAATTTTGTTTAGACAATATTTTATCTAATTCAACTTGAGAACATATTCCTAATAAAACAGGATCTCTAGCTCTAATATTTGTCATATTCCAATGAGACTTATTTTTTATAGTTTCAATTGTAGATTTAGTTGTTCCGACTAATTTCACAATTTCTGTTTCTTGCATTAAAGGACAATTTTTTAGTAACCAATAAATAGCATCTGGTTTATCTTGACGTCTAGCTATTGGTGTATATTTTGCTTGTTGTTTCTTTTTTTGTACATTAGCAAATGTAGCAGTTTCTAAAATTTGCAATTTTGCTTCTGGTAATTCAGAACAACGTTTTATTTCTTCAGTTGTTAATTGTTTTGCAATGATAGGATCGAGACCTTGTATTCCTTGTGCGACCTCTCCATCAGCTATTCCTTTTATTTCAAGTTCATGCATACCACAAAAATCAGCAATTTGTTTAAAAGTTAAACATGTATTTTCTACAAGCCATACAGCTGTAGCTTTAGGTAACAAGGGAAACTTATTAGATGAAACCATAATTGCTCAATATCTTAAATTAATTATTTGTTAAATGTTTTACTATTTCTTCTATAACTTTTTTTGCATCTCCAAATAGCATTAATGTATTAGGAGCATAAAAAAGCTCATTTTCTATTCCGGCATAGCCTTGTGCCATAGATCTTTTTATAAATAATATTGTTTTAGCTTTATCTACATCCAAAATAGGCATACCATAAATTGGAGATGTTGGATCATTTTTAGCAGCTGGATTTGTTACATCATTGGCTCCAACAACAATTACAACATCTGTATTTACAAAATCTCTATTAATTTCATCTAGTTCTAAAACTTTTTCATAATCAATTCCAGCTTCTGCAAGCAACACATTCATATGCCCAGGCATACGTCCAGCAACTGGATGCACTGCAAATCTAACTAATATATCTTCTTTTTCTAGCATATTAGTTAATTCTTTTATGACATGTTGTGATTGAGCTACAGCCATACCATAGCCTGGTACTATTATAACAGAGCTGGCATTAGAAAGCAAATAAGCGGAATCTTCAGCATTAGTAGCCTTAACAGATTTATCAGAAAATTTATTATTATTTGAAGTTACTGAATTTTGAAAAAAAGCGCCGAAGACTACATTGATCAAAGATCTATTCATAGCTTTGCACATAATATAACTTAAAATAATTCCACTAGTCCCAACAATAGCACCTGTAATAATGAGTAAACTAGAACCTACTGTAAAACCAATTCCTGCAGCTGCAAAACCAGAATATGAATTTAACATTGAAATTACAACAGGCATATCAGCTCCACCAATTGGAACAATAAGTAATATTCCTATTAGTAATGATAAAAAAACTAATAAATTAAATATTCCAATATTTTCAGTTTTAGTAAAGAAAATAATTAACATAATAATTGCAATAGTAAGAATCAGACAAACATATTGTTGACCTTTAAATTTCCATGGACTAGCGCTCATTAACCCTTGTAACTTGGCAAAAGCAATAATCGATCCAGTAAATGTTATAGCACCAATTGCTGCACCAAGTGAAACTTCTATAAGAGCATTAACAGGAATAAATCCTTTTATAGATACAGAAAAAGTTTCTGGTGTTAATATTGTACTATATGCGACTAGAACTGCAGCTAAGCCTACGAATGAGTGAAAACCTGCAACAAGCTGAGGTAATGCAGTCATTGATATTTTCTTTGCAATAATAGTGCCTACAATAGCTCCAGAAAATATTACTATTAACAAAGCTGTTTTATTAGTAAAATTAGGTAAAAATATTGTTGCTATAAGCGCTAAACACATGCCTATTACGCCAACCATTGTACCCATTTTTGCTTCACGAGGAGAAGATAAAAATTTTAGAGCTAAAATAAAACAAATCGCTGAAATTAAATAACTCAAATCTATTATTTGTTGTGACATACATTATTTTATTAAAATTTAAAACCAACGCCTAAAGATATAGAAAGTGGATTTGCTTTCATTTTAGATGTAATATTATTTTTTTCTACAACCTTTTCTGAATAAGTAACAATATTGGTTACAAAATATTTTTTGATATCAAGTGTAAATATTGTATCATCCTTATTAATAAAATTAATGCCCAACTGAATTACAGGACCATGATTATTATCAATCTTGAAATTCTCAGATGAATTAATAAAATAATTTCCATGGTAACCAAGACCTATATAAGGACAGAAACCACCAAAAGCTGCAATATGATATTGAAATATAGCTGTAATTGGAATCATATACATATCAGAAATTGCAGATATTTTAGGAGTAATGCCATAATTCGAACTTATATTTTCAAGAATTTTTGTATCACTTTTAATCCAAGCGAAACCTGCGCCCATTTCAAAAGCAATATTTGAATTGAAATATATTGTAGCAGCTGTATCAGCACCTAAAATAGTAGTTATTAAACCATTAACTAGTTTAGGATCTGCAACTGTAGGAGGTTTAGACATTTCTTGATCAGTACTCATATATGTATAAAAAGCTTTAGCTTTAAATGATACAGATCCACTATCATGTTTATAGGTTCCAGCTATTTCATTGTAATTTTCTTTTATGTTATTAACATCATCTTGAACATTATTTTTTACAATTTGCTCCGAAGCAAAAATACTCATAGACTGAGTAGATAACAACATAATCATGAATATATTTTTAATAATCTTCATCTATTATAAACCTATCAAATTAAATTTTAAATCAACTACTTAAATTAATACTACATTTTTTTTACAAATCAAATATATCTTGCAGTTTTTTATATATTTAATTATTTTGATATATAAATGTCAAATAATATTTTATAAATTTAATAAATATATCTCATAATGAATATTCAAACAAAATCCTATATTGTTGGTATAGCTTGGTTTATTGCAAGCATGCTAATGAGCGTTAGTAACGATATAATTAGTAAATATATGGGACTTAGGTTACATAGTTTCGAAGTTTCATTTTTCAGATTTTTGTTTAGTACAATAATATTAATACCATTTATATTCTATCAAGGCATAGGAAGTCTTAAAACATCAAGACCAATAATTCATCTTGCTAGAGGATTTTTGCTTTTCCTTGGAATGACATCATGGACATTTGGTTTGACAGTTGCTCCTGTAACCACTGCTACAATTTTTAGCTTTTCTATACCTCTTTTTACACTTGTGTTAGCAGTATTTTTTCTTAAAGAAAATATCATATGGCAAAGATGGGTAGTAGTTATAATCGCATTTATTGGCCTTATAGTTACTTTAAAACCACATAGTTCAGATTTTAACCCTTATGTATTGATTTTTATTTTTGCTTCTATCTCATTCTCTATGTTAGATATTATCAATAAAAAATTTATAATTGAAGAATCGATGATTAGCATGTTATTTTACTCAGCAATCATTACATCAATATGTTCAGTACCAGCAATGATACCATATTGGCAAACACCCACAATATATGAATTAAGTTTATTATTTCTACTTGGAAGTGGTGGGAGTTTAATATTATTTTTCATTCTTAAAGCTTTTGCAAAAATAGATGCAACCGCAGTAGCTCCATATAGATATTTAGAACTATTAATCTCCTCAACTGCTGCATATTTTATATTTAGTGAAATACCTGATGATGCAACAATTTATGGTGCAGTAATAATAATTCCAGCAACATTATTTATTATATATTCAGAAACAAAAATTAAATCAAAAACCTAAATGCATCTTAAAAGCAAATTGATGGGAATTATATTTATTATTATCGAAAGAATAATTATACATAAGTTCTAGTTTAATATTTTTAGATTTATTTACAGCAATGCTAGTTCCTATATTATATGTGTTTTTGTTATCTTTAGGTATTAAAACATCATATTTTTTTGTTTCACCTAAAACTATAGCTGTTGTTTTTAAATTATAATCTTTAGAATTTAAATTCTGAGATACAGATAATTGCAGCTTAGGTAATATATTAAAACCACGATAAAGGATTTTTTCTCCTATAATATTGACTCCAATATTAATATTGATTAGATTTATAGGAGAATAAGTTACATTAATAGAATTAATATTACCAAATCCTATTTCATTATAATTATTTAACATATTACTTCCATAACTTATACCTATATTTGGTATAATAGAGAAGTTTTTTATAGGCACATTATAATTAAATTTGGTTGCAAAATTATAGTCTACTGATTTTAAACTCACTTTAAACTCTTCGTCATTATTTAAAATTTTTCTAATAAACTTACTTTTAACATTATTAAAAGCAATAGTTGCAATAGATTGTATATAACAATATTTAGATTTTGGTTTGTAAAACATATGACTATTATGATATAACATAAATATATGTGAATTAATTAATGATGCTGTGTTTTTATTGGGAGGATATTTAATTTTTGAAAACATATTACCATAACTCATCCCTATCATCATATCTTTATCATTAACTAGTTCAATTCCACCTATAATCCCATATGAATTTACACTATAAGGATCTTTCTTTCCTGTTCTTTTCTGTCGTCCTGTAAAATACATATAGTTAATCCATATATTTTGTTGTATAGCTACATTATCATCGCCAGCAGATAATGTATGTTCTAATAAATATTTTTCAAATATACTATTATTCAAATTTTCAGTAATATTTTTATTAATATTATGTATTTCATTTAATTGAGTTGTTAAAAGATTTATATAATTATTATCCAGGCCTCCTTGCAATTCTTCTCTGATCATCAAAATTATCTTGTCTTTAACTGCAAGATCTATAGCACTATTATTACTTATATTATCTTTATTTAACTGACTATATTTTTCTGCAGAAATTTTATTTGTTTCATTTTTTTTATTACTATTTATATTTTCTGATATGGTTGTCGTAATTAAATTATCTTCTTTTTTTTCAACAAATTCTTCTTCTATATATGAATCATCTAAATCTTCAATAACTGGAATAATTTCAGCTGGTGGCGGATCCATTGCTACTTCAAAAAATTCATCTAAACGATAACCAGATTCTGCAAATGGATCATCTAGTTCTCTTACTGGAGCTGGAATAATTTCGGCTGGTGGTGGTACAAAATTC
>DYTE01000001.1:0-59806 GCA_020726135.1 Rickettsia conorii | reverse complement strand
ATTAAATTTTCAACCTGATTAATATGCTGATTTTCTTCAACAATTGCATCATCTACTACTACATGTCTTGCTTCAACTACTGCTGGTACTTCAATAATCATTTCTTGCCTTTCTTGAATATTTAATTGCTCTTCTCTTTGATCAGCAGGCAGTTCTGGTTCATTAATAATATGTTCTATATCTAAAGGATTTGGTAAATTTAACATTTGATCATTTACCAATATTGGAGGAGGGAATTGTCTTTCTTCTTCAATTGCTTCAATAATAGGAGGAACAATTCTATCGGCCTGTAGATTATCTAAATTTACAAATAGCTCAATATGAGCTGCTGCATCTAGTCTCTCTCTTCTTGGAATAGCCTCTACTTCTGGAGCTGGAATAATTTCGGCTGGTGGTGGTACAAAATTCATTAAATTTTCAACCTGATTAATATGCTGATTTTCTTCAACAATTGCATCATCTAACGGCTTTTCAATTACAATAACAGATTGTTCTTTTTCGTCAGCAGTTTCTCTTACATGAGATTCATTAAAATTACGTACTTGATTAACATCTTCAACTATAGAATCATTTTGAAATATTGGATGATTTGCAGATGAATATATACTATTTTGACTTGCACTAATTTCTGTGATATTGGTTCTTACATCGGATAATCCTATGTTGTTATTATCTTCATTATGTGTGTCATATCTTTCTGATGGTTTTATATTAGGAGTTTTGCAAGTATCTTCCGCATCATTCATTTCAAATGAAGTTTTTTTAGATTTTTGTGAATTTGTATCAAAATCCTGATTTTGATTATCAATTTTTATACTTGGATATTCCAAATTTACTTCACCAGAATGTTTAACCTCAAAAAACATTTCTTTCATTAAAGACTTTTCATCATCAATTTTTATATTTTTCGATTCTTTTTGTATAATATCTTTATCATCCCACATGACTTGTTTTATTACTGTAGTGCTATAAGCTTGATTAAGTTGATCTTTTATTCTAGAAATTGCTTGATTACCAGCATGTGTCATCTCTAAATTAGATGGAATAGATATTTGTTTAGTAGGTAGACAAAATAAATTTTTGAACCAGCGTTTAAAAGTGCTATCAGGCTTTGGTATATTATTACTAGCAAAAACATATGAATCATCAATTACATTAATTGTAAGAATAGTAGAAAAAAGTAAAAAATATATCAGTATTTTAATTAATTTTATAGATTTAAGCACGAAGATTACTCTTGATAATATATGAGCAATTTTAAATATATATGATTCAAATAATCATATTTGAAAAATATTATATATTATTTTTTTATTATTCAAATGAATATCTATACAAATCTAAATAAAACTATAAATATAATTAAATATATTTTTTATATACAAAAATGAAATTAAACAATTTTTAATTTTAATTATATTAAATAATTTTCGACTTATCTATAATAAATATCATATTATTAGAATTAATAATCATGAGATTATTGATACCAAATGTATAAATTATCTTATCATTCGAAATGATAGAGGAATTATTTGTTTTACAAGAAATTATATTACCTTGAGTATAATTATTATTTTTATCTTTTTGAAGCAATGTTAATATTGAGTTCCAACTTCCAATATCTTGCCAATCAAATTTCCCATGAATCATCATTATTTCATTTGCAGGAATTTTTTCTATTATAGCTTTATCTAATGATATATTTTTTATAGGTTTGTAATTATCAACATCAACAAAAAATATATTATTTTTATTAATTAATATATTGTTACTATTGAAAGATAGATCTGGAATTAATATAAAGAATTTATTTAATATAAATTCTATCGTGGAAATAAAAATTCCACTATTCCAAAAATAATTTTTACTAGAACAAAATTTTCTTGCATCATTAATATTTGGTTTCTCTATAAATTTTTTTACTTGAAATATATTAGCATCTATTTGTTTAGCTGTATTGATATAACCATATTCAGTTGTTGGAATATTAGTAGTAATACCTATCATTAGAATTTTTTCTGAAAATTTTTTATAATTTTCTAAAATTATATCAGAATATGAGTTCTCATCAATAATATAATGATCCGATGGTAATATAATAATGCTTGTAAAACCAAGATCTTTAGCTTTAGTTAATGCAATAAATATAGAATTTGCTGTATTATTTATCGATTGTTCAACAATTATATAAGCTTCAATATTTATTTCAGATATTTGTTCTTTAACTATATTTAAATGTTTTTGGTTTATAATAATTATCGGCTTACCTAAGAATTTATTTCTTATTAAACTAGATTGAAAAAAACTTAAATTATTATTAAATTTTATAAATTGTTTGGGAATATCTTCATTTGATAATGGCCATAATCTATTACCAACACCACCTGCAAGAATTATTGGTATAATATCCATATTTCTTAATCTATCAAAAATTATAATAATTTTATATATTCAGTCATATTATAAATAATTATATAAATATTACAAGCAAGGATTGTTATAAAAAATTCATATAAAACCCAAAGTGGAACTATAGATAGAAAAAGTCAAATAGTTGCAACTTCTCTGTTTTTGGATCATATAATAAAAAATTATATAATCTTAAGATTATAGCCGAAAAACATAGTTTACATATAGATATTTCAATTTCAAATTAATATTTTTGAATAATTATTGCATAATTATTTAATTTTTTTAATATATTAAAATTGACTTATTAATATTATTAATCTATAAATTAGGCAATAATTTTTTTAAATAGGAGCTCATTATGACACTAAATTTTGCAGAATATATAATAAATACCAATATTTTAGATTTCTCGAACATTCCTTGTAACTTAAAAAAAGAAGAAATAATTAAAGATTTAATGAATTTTTTAAAAAATAATGAAATTATAGAGATAAAAAAAGATGGTTTATTCATAGCTTTTTATAGTGAAGCAGCTAATTTTAAAGATTTTGTTGCAGACTATGGTAATTTAATAAAATTAAATATTCGTAGCTGTTTGTCTGGCAATATATTTAAACTAATGAACATTGGCGTACAAAAATGGTTATTATCTAACGAAACACATCAAAATGCTTTAGTAAAATTTATAAATGAAAATAAAATTGAAATTCTTGATTTGCGTTGTCAATATGATAATAAGATTATTACATCAATAATTGAAAAATTAGATTACAATCCTAACATTAGTAAGATTATTATAGAAAATAAACTTCTAGATCATAATATGTTAGAAATATTGAAAGAAAAATTTGTAAATTTAGCTGATCTGGTAGTAAATTTAAATCACAATGAAGATTTTGATGATAATATAGTAAATTATGAATTTCAAAATTTTAATCTAACTATATCAAATGGGTCTTATTCTTTAAAATTTACTGATGCAACAGAAAGATCGGTTTTATTTGCAGATCAAATTAAAAAACCTTTATCAATTCAATTCAATTATTATCCTAATCAGTTACAACTAAAGTTGGATAAACATCTTGACAATTTGAGTCCAATTAATATATCGTTTGATGATGATGTAACAGATATATCAGAAGCAGCTCAAGTTGAATTTCATGTAGAAAAGAATATACTAGATTTTTCACAAATTGAGTTAAACGACGTTATAATTGAATCTTTATTTAATTTTGTTGAGAATTATCAACCTACAGAAATAAAAGGAATTTATTCATTAATAAATCATTATAGTATCAATCAAATTGAAAAATTGAAAAGTTTTATAATAAAATATGGTAATTTAATAGAATTAAATATTTCTGGCTGTTTGTCTGGCAATATATTTAAACTAATGAACATTGGCGTACAAAAATGGTTATTATCTAACGAAACACATCAAAATGCTTTAGTAAAATTTATAAATGAAAATAAAATTGAAATTCTTGATTTGCGTTGTCAATATGATAATAAGATTATTACATCAATAATTGAAAAATTAGATTACAATCCTAACATTAGTAAGATTATTATAGAAAATAAACTTCTAGATCATAATATGTTAGAAATATTGAAAGAAAAATTTGTAAATTTCGCTGATCTGGTAGTAAATGTACAAAACTGTGATATTTTTGATAAAACTCTACTAGATAGTGTAGCTTCATGCTCTAATCTAATTATCTCAGAGAAGGATAGTTTTTTAAAATTTATTTATAATACAGAGTTTCTCAATATACAAAAAAATCTAGTTTTAGAATCAATTCAAATCAATTATACATTTGGTGGATTAAAATATAATTTAGAAAATATAACTTCTGACATAAGTGATTATTTTCCAATTAAACCAAAGAATATAACTATAGAATTCTTTAATAATGCAAATAATAATGATATTAACTATTGGGTTAAATTATTACCATCTGATCTTAAAGAAGTTACACTACACAATTGCCAAGAACTAAATGAAGATAACCAAAAAATATTACTAAATAAAACTGGGAACTGCCATATAGAAAATTATAATTCAAACACTTATAATCAAGGACAAGCATCTAATAATTATCCTCTGAAAGATATACTTGGATCTCATGATGAATGAATATATATTTTCTTTAATGATTCTAGAACTGATTCAAGTATGATAGTTGCTGCAACCATATCATCATTTTGGTTACGCAATTTTCTTTTAATACCGAATGATTTTAAAAGATTATTAGCTTCTTTAGAAGTCATTCGTTCATCTTGCAAAAATATAGGTAATTGAAATTCTACGCTTAAATTTTGAGCAAATTTTTGTACAATTTCAGTTTGTTCAGAAAAAGTACCATTCATATTTATAGGTAATCCAATTATAATAGCTCCTATTAAATATTGATCTATGATTTTTTGAATGCGAGATTTTGCAATTTTAGCATTATTTTTATCATTTAATATAATCTCAAGTGGCATAGCAAAAGTTCTTATATTATTAGATATAGCTATGCCTATTTTTTTAAAGCCATAATCTATTGCAATAATTGGATTATTAGCTTTTATATTATTGGATAATTCTTGAATATTTTTACAAATCATTTTTATTATAAAAAATAATAGTTAATAATAATATTATTATAGACATAGTTAATATAATTAGGGAATATTTTTTATCAATAATATTAGATTGATCCCTACCAACAATGTCTTTTGATATTATATTTGTTTCTATATCTTGTTTTATTCCGAGATAATCTTTATATAATTTTAAATAACCTTTTACATAAACTCTACTAGGCATTTTTTGAAAATCATTCTCCTCTAAAGCAAGTAAATATTCTTTTTTAATTTTCAAATGTTTTGAAATTTCTTCTATTGTTTTACCTGAATTTGTTCTGGCATTTTTTAAATATTCATTCATGGATTACTCAGTATAATTCTATTAATATATATAATGTTTCATTTAAAATAATATATCAATAAATTTATTAATAAATTAATATTTTATTATTTAATAAAATATTTTTTAATAATTTAAACCATTACTATATTATTATATTGATTAATAAAAAATTCTGTTAAGTGATGCGATTTAAAAATTATATTTTTGTTAGAAATAGTTTTAATTGATTTAACCATTCTAACTTCAGCTGCAGTGCCTGTTAAAAAACATTCATCAAATTCAGAGAGTTCCTCTATTGCTATATATTTTTCTGATATTAATATATTATATTTATGTGCAATCTCAATAATTGTTTGCCTTGTAATACCATTTAAACAATTATCTGTTATTGGTGTAATTAATTTTCCATCTTTTATAAAGAAAATATTAGTAGTTGTTGTTTCTGATATATAGTCTCGGTTATCAAGTAATAAAGCATCATCATATCCTAATTCAAGTGCCTCCTTTTTACAAATACTCATTAATGCATAATTATTAGATGATTTAGCCTCTATTGGAAATGAGTTTGAAGATGGTTTAATCCAATGAGTTTGTATCAATTTTAATGGTATTTTAGGCTTTGAATTTATTGCAATAGTCATTATTGCTAAATTAGCAGATAAATTATCATTAACAATATTCATAGACTCATCACCATAATATATTATTGGACGTATATAAGCATTTATAATATTATTCTTATTTATTAAAATTTGATGAGCTCTAATAATCTCTTCAGCGCTATATGGAACTTTAATTTTAAGTAATTGAGCTGATTTTAAAAGACGTTTTGTGTGAGCTTCTAATTTAAATATCTTTCCATTATAACACATTTCCCCTTCAAACACCGAACCAGAATAATGAAATGAATGAGTAAAAATAGAGATATTAGCTTCTTCTTTTGTTAGAATTTTACCATTAATCCAAACATATTGGTGATTCATATTATTTTTTATATTTCATTAAATTTTGCAGTTTCTAACCATAATATCTTGCATATAATTTTATGGTTTTTATATATATTACCTACAATGTGACGATATAAATTTAGTTGATCAATGTAAGATGTTGGAATTAATGAGCTATCATTAGGTGGAGAAGCATCAGTTTTATAATCAACAATTGTAATAATATCATCGGTAATTGCAAGTAAATCAATTCTTACTATCTTTATAACATCATGATAGTTAATTCCTATTTCAAATTCAAGTTTTATTTCTTGTTTTCTTAAATCTAAAAAATTTAAATCAATTATCAATTTTTCAATGTTATTATATATTTTCTTTTGAAAAAAACTATTCAAGCTTTTAATCAGAGGATGTTTTTTTAATAAAGATAAATCATCTAGCTTAATAGTATCCTCAAGTATTTTATGAAAAACTATTCCATATTCTTTATATGAAGAACTAATTAATGGTGATTTAGAAGATAAATTAATAGTTTTATTTATAAATTTATCGAAAATATTATTATCAATATTCCATATATTATCAATAGAATTATTTTCTATTTCAATTATTTTTTCTTCATTAATAATAGTTGAATTATATTCATGCTCTTCACCGTAAATCATTACACCATTTGGTTTTAAAACAGAATAAGACTCCATAGATTTATAAATTAAATTATGCCATGATTTATCTTGTGTATTTTTTAATGACGAATATCCACATATTATAAGATGATCTTCGGCTCTGGTTAATGCAACATATAATAATCTTATATATTCTTCTATGGTTTTTTGTTTATTAAGATCTAAAATATTTTGAAAATAAGAAGATCTATGAAAAGAGCGTGATGCATATAATTTTTCTTCATGCCAAAAAAACATTTCAGATGATAGAGATAGTTTTGTATCATCCACAACTATTACAATAGGAGCTTGAAGGCCTTTTGAACCATGTATAGTCATTATTCTTATTTTATTTTTATTGTCTAGATCCCTCTTTACTTTAAACTCATTATTTTCAAAATATACAATAAATGATTGAAGAGAATTATCTATATTTTGGGCATAATTTCTAGAAATAGATATTAATTCATTGATAGCTTCCTTATTTTCAGAATTTTCTATAAAATGCCGTAATGAAAAATAATCTAATATAATTGTAAAAAAATTTAATAAACTAGTAATTTTATATATTTCTATAAGTTTATTTAATATATTTAAACAATTATGCTCCATATTATTTAAATATTCCCATATTGATAAATTACCTCGGTTGCGTGATATTAAATATAATTCCTCTTCTCTTATAGAAATTATAGGAGATTTTAAAAGTCCTGCTAAATTCAAATCATCAAATGGCGAAAGAACAAATTTTCCTATAGCAATCAAATCAAGTATAGCAATATTATTTTGCAATATTATTTGATCCATTGAATCAATATTAAGCTTATGTATTTTTAATTGATTAAGTAATTCATGAGCAAAATCATCTCTTTTTTTAATTAAAATCATAAAATCACCATCACATATTGCTTTATTGGTAGATGGTAAAATTCTTCCTGATTTAATTTGGTTTTTTATAAAAATAGCAATTTTTGATGCTAAAATTATCTTATGTTCATTATCTACATCAGGATTTTCATTTTTTTTAATTAATGGCCATATTTCAACAGTTCCAAGACTATTTCTAAAGGCTAAAATATCTGGGTTATTAATCTTAAATAAATTACTAAAATTATATTTAATATATGCAAATAATCTATTAACAAATGTTATAATAGTTTTGCTAGATCTATATGAATATTCTAATTCTATATTTAAAAATTCTTTTTCATACATTATAGATTTTAATTCAATATCTTTATTTACATCATTAAAATATTTGATATTCGCACCTTGAAAACTAAATATAGATTGCTTTGGATCACCAACTATAAATATACTGGATGATGTTTTTTTAGAATGATAGAATGAATCTAATATTTGATTAATAATTTGCCATTGTTCTGGATTTGTATCTTGCGCTTCATCCACAAGCAAATGTTTTATATTCTTATCTATTTTTTGTAAATTTGAATTAATTTTTATTGTTTCAAAAATCAAATCATCAAAATCAAGTAGTAGATGTTCAGCTTTATATTTATCATATTCAGTTAGAAATATAAACGCAAAAAAACATATTAGATTGCTATAATTTTCTATATTTTCATTATTAGCATGTTCTACTAATAATACTATCTCAGACTGATATTCTTTTAATTTATTTTGTATATTTTTATCATTTTTTAATAAATAATATAATTCTTTACTTATATAATCTTCTGATATAGAAGCGATATTTTTTCTCTCCAACCCTGTATCTGTAAAAAATATTTTTTTTAGTTCCGTTTTTGTTGCATTAAAAGATAAAGCAATATTATCATAAACATCTGATAAAATATCATTAGCTTTAGTTAATTGAACAAAATTTTGAAAAGTGCTGGAAGAAATTTGTAATATTTGAAAATAATTTTTAAATTTATTCTTATCAGATTTAATTGCAGTGATAATTTTACTAATAGTTTCTTCATGGCAATTTATTAAAAAAAAATCAGTAATATTTTTATATTTTTCATTTGAAAATATATTTTTTATTATTTTTTTGCTAATTAAAGACTCTGCAATATCATCAATTAATTTGAAAGATGGATTTATAGATATATCTAATGATGAGCTACGTATAATTTTCTCACATAAAGAATGTATAGTATAATTATTTATTTCGCACCTTGTAGTCAAAATTTGTAAATATAATGACTTAGCTCTTATTAATTCATCATTATTAACATCTCTATCCATCAATATACTCAATTCATTTTTTAATATATGATCAGGAATCTTTGCAAAATATGCAAATTTATGCATTAATCTTTCTCTCATTTCATTTGCTGCAACTTTTGTGTAAGTAATACATAATATTTCTGATAATGCCGCTCCAGATATCAGTAATTTAATCACTCTATCAGTTAAAATCTTTGTTTTACCAGTTCCAGCTGATGCTGATACAAATACAGATTTTGAAGGATCAGAAGCTTGCTTTTGCAATTCACTCATAAGGTTTTAATTTTTTACATTTTGCTTTATAATATTAATTATATCAATTAATATCGCATAGAATAAGGAATAATAATTATGGGAATGAGTTTTGGGCATTTATTGGTTATATTATTAATAATTTTAATATTATTCGGTGCTGGAAAATTACCACAAATTATGGGAGATTTGGCAAAAGGATTAAAATCTTTTAAAGATAATTTAAAAGATCATAAAGATGATGATAAATCATAATTTTAAAAATTCTATTTTTTAGTTATTAATATATTTTTTAAATATAATTTAACTTGATTTATTGTTCTAGGACCTGCATTAGTTACTTCAATTTCAAGATTAGGATTTATAGCAATTCTTGTCCCTGTAAGTGGAATATTACCGGTTTTAGCAAGCACCATTCCTCCAATAGTTTCAAAGGGATCATCTTCATTCTTTAATTCAATTCCTATTATTGAACTAATTTCTTCTATTTTTACTCTTGCATTTGATATAATAATATTATTATTGAGTATTTTAATTCCATTATTTAATTCAGTATCATGTTCATCATCTATAGGTCCTAAAAGAGTCTCAATAATATTTTCAATTGTCACTATTCCATCAGTACATCCATATTCATCTATCACAGTTGCTATATGAATACGTTGATTTCTCATTTGTGTTAATAAATCAATTAGTTTCATTGAAGGAACTGTTATTATATGTTTTAAAAGAATTTTTTTAATTTCAAAACTACCTTGATTAATCAACATTTTAAGCAAATCTTTTATATGTATAAATCCTATAATATTATCTACATTTTCTTGATAAACTAATATTCTAGTATGTAATATATTTAACATAATAGTTTCATTTAGTTCCTCATAATTAATATTACAATTGATAGCTACAATATTAGATCGTGGAATCATTATATTTTCAACTGTTTGATCATTAAATTTTAATAAATTATTATATATATTTTGTTCATCTAATGTTATTTCTTTAAAACGTAATTTCATATTTTTTATAATATTTAACAAATTATCCTTAGATTTATTAAAATTAAATAAATTTGCAAAAAAATTACCAAAATTTCTTCCTAAATTAATTGTTCTTTTCATTTTAATTTTATAACGATCATTAATACACATAAATTACTAATTTTTCTTGTTAATATGGTGATTCTATACCAAAATCTTCTAAAATTTTTATTTCTAAATCCTCCATAATTTCTGCATCATCATCTTCTATATGATCAAAACCTAGTAAATGTAATAATGAATGTACTAATAGATGGGTAAAATGATCTTCAAAACTAATTTTATACTCATTAGATTGCTCTAAAATAATTTCATATCCGAATGCAATATCACCTAAATAAGAATTTTCTGGTTTAATTTTAAATTTATTAATATTTTTCCAATATAAATCTAAATTTGGGAATGATAAAACATTTGTTGGTTTTGAGATGTTACGAAATTGTTCATTAAAATTTTTCATTTCATCATTAGTTGTTAACAAAATAGAAAATTCACACATAGGAATTATTCTTAAACTATTAAACCTACAAAAAATATTTTTTGTAATTTTTTTTACAAAATTTTTATTAATAAATTTATATTGTTGCCATCTAATATCCGATTTAATGATTTCTGTAATAATTTTCATAATTATATTAGTTTTAATATTGTTTCTGCAAGAATATTAGCTGTTGATATTACATTAAATTTTGAAGACAAGTCAATATTTTCTATTGTGTCTGTAATATAAATTTTATTTATATATGATTCTTCAATTTTTTGCATTGAATCAATAGTTAAAAGCGCATGAGTAGCAAATACATTAACTTCTCTAGCTCCATTCTGAATAAGTAAATTAGAGATCTTACAAATAGTTTGTCCTGTTGCTATTATATCATCTATAATCAAACATATTTTATTTTCTACATTACCAAAAAATTGTAAGTTAATAATTTGATTATTTGCATTCCTTATTTTATTTAATATATTTACTTGAAATTTCAAGTCGTCCATATAATTGAAATAACGTAAAAATGCTCCATAATCAGGACATATTAATATTATATCATCATTTAATTCAAGATCTTTTAAAAAAATATTTACAAAATCAATATTTACTATCGGAACTTGAAATAATGATTCAATTTGTTTTGAATGTAAATCAATAGATATTATTCTAGTTACATTCATTGATTCTAAGATATTAGCAACTATGTGCGATGCTATAGATGAATAATTTTTAGAGAAACGTCTGTCTCCCCTTGCATATGCAAAATAAGGAATTATCACGATAATAGATTTTGCAAAGGCTCTTTTTGTTGCATCTATTATTAATAATAATTCCATAAAATTATCATTAACTGGTTTTGATAATGATTTAATTATTACTATATCCTCGTTTGTTATATCGTCAATAATTTCTACTTGTAACTCATGATCATCAAAAATATTTATTTTAATATTAACTAATTCAACATTAATTAAACTAGCTATTTTAGCGCTAATTATAGATGTATGAGTACCAGATATAATTTTCATTAATTAATATTAGTCTTGAATTTTGGATTTAATTATTTTAATAAATTCTTCAAAACTATGGTTTGCTAGAATACTATCAAAATCTTCTCTTTGTGCATTTATAAGACTTAAATTTTCTGTTATAACGTCAAAAATTTTCAATTCACCTGTAATTTTATCATAATGTAATAAATAAGCTGTATCAACACTTGATTCTGCTGTATCTAATGATACAGATGCATATAATTTAAATTGTCCAGGACTTAAAGTTTCAATATTCTTAATTTTTGCAACTGCTTTACTGTAATTTTTAGCTAAATTAGTATAGGCATTAGTTAGATATTCGGAATATATAGCAGTAAATTGATTAATTTGTTCCTCTGTTAAGCTAGTTCTATAATGTCCCAAAGTAAATTTTGCCATCCATCTCATATCAAGATATTTATCTATTAATCCTGCAATTTTTATAATTCTATCTTTTTTTTCTATAGTGTTATCATTAAATATTTCTGAGCCTTTATTTAATAAACTTAAAACATAATCATTTATTTTATTATTATTTGAATTAAATGTTTGTATTTCAGTTTTTGCAAAAAGCACTAGTGGCTGCATAATAATAGTGCAGATTAAATATATGATTAGTTTTTTCATAAAATTCTCATTTTTTATTGTTTGGGACATGTAAAATCTTTATCAAATTTTATACTAGATTCACGATTACTATGCATTGCATTTCTAATTGTAATATATGGATCAAGCGAATTTTTAGCTACATATTCACCAAATGGTAATAATGCCATACGCATATTTATTACTTGTGCAATAGTAGATCCGGTTGTTAGTATTTTATTATCATAAATAATAGTATTTAGAGAGCCTGATCCAAAAAAATTATCTGTAAAATCCCTTGCATTAGTTGGACCATATATTGGCAATACAAGATAAGGACCTGGGCCTACACCATAAAAGGCTAGCGTACTACCTATTGTTTGTTTAGGAGAGTCTATACCAATTTTAGTAGCTACATCAAATAAACCAAATACTCCAAATGTACTATTTATTAAAAATCGCCATACAGACTTCATACCATATTCAAAATTTAATTGCGCTCCATATTGAATGGCAGTAAATGGTGTATTTATATTACCAACAAAACTACTTACTCTATCTTTTATATAATCATTTGTAATATTCTTATAAAATATTGTTACTGGTCTCAAAATAAAATAATCTAATATTCCATTAAATATTAGAATTTTACGATTAAGTTTTTCTAATGGATCATAAGTATGTTCACATATCTTATTATTTATTGGATAATCAAACTCATTATCTTCCACTGCTAAAACATTATTGATAGAAATAAAAATAAATATGATAGTAAGAATAATAATTATGACAGTCTGATTTAATAATTTCAATTTAATCATCATATACCTATATTACCTAGAATTTTGCTTTTCTAGCAATGATCATACAATATTTTTGATTATTTTCTAATGTTATTTTTTTAGATATAATAATATTAAAATAGTTAGTGGTTAAAATATCAAGTAAATATCCCTCATTAAAATTAAATTCATTAGTTGAAATATTGATATTTACTGAATCATCATCATGAATTGGTAAACATATTGCAAAATATTGATTATCATTAATAATTTTATATATTTCACATATATATGTCTCTATATTTGATGTAAAACATAATGAAGAAAAACTAATAATTACATCATATTTATTCTTGTTACTATTTAAAAAATTATTTAAATCAATATTAGATAATTTATTGTAAATAACGTTTAAACTTGAATCTAAAGTCAATGATTCGCACATTATCTTTGAAGATTCTATAGCTTCTACATCATATGAATCTAAAAAATATTTAGGTAAATATTCTCCAATCATTCCTATGTTACTACCTATTTCTAATATCTTATAATGTTTTGGTAAATTTATTATATTTTTTGATATTAATTTTACAAATTGATTAGGTAGATTTATACTTTTATCAAGAAACTTAGAATTGTATTTAGGACTTATTATATCTCTATATATAGACCAAATATTATTTGGTATTAATGTATATTCATTATATTTATATAAAAATTGCTTTAAATTAATTGCATCAATATTATCTGATTTTTCTAAATATTCTAAAGATTTAGCTATATTATTTTTTAAGAAATAAGTCCAACCCATCCAATAATTTGACATTGAATCATTTTTTTTTAAATAAGAAGTAACAAATTTAAAACGTAATATTGCATCATTGAAATTATTTTTATAAAGATGTTGTAAACCTAAATTATAATTAGTTTCGGCAAGATGTTGCATCTTATATAAAAAATCACTTTTAAGCAATATTAATTTTTCCCATTTTATTTTACATAATTTTGGAAAATTAATAATGGATTCATAAAAACTTACAATTCGATTTTTTATGTTTATATAAATATTTTTACTCAAATCAATTATAATCATAATATTAAGTTTTTAAAAAATAATTTTACAGGATTCTTCAAATTCTAATCTTGGTAGTCTAGGATATAAAATTTCATCGCTACTATAGCCTAAATTACATATGTAATTTATTCTATGATTAGTAGAAGAAAAAAATGTTTGATTTACCATATCTTTATTAAAACCAGACATAGGACCGCATGCAAGTTTACAACTACGCGCTATTATACAAAAATATGCAGCCTGTAAAGTAGAATTACGCTGTGCTGTATCAAGAACTAATTCTTCATTTGATATAAAATAATTTTTTACATTTACATTATGAGGAGATAATTTGTCAAATTTATCGTAAAATTTTAAATCATAAGCAAATAATGCAACAACTGGTGCAGTTTTGGTTTTTTCTACATTATTACCCAATAGACATGGATATAATTTAGCTTTTTCAGATTCTGATGTAAGAAATAATATTCTTAAAGGTGATGAATTAAGTGAGGTTGGACCAAGTTTCATAATATTATAAATTTCTTTTAATAAAGCAATATCTACTTTTTTGTCTGAAAATTTATAACATGTTCGATCAGCAAAAATTTCTTCTATAGTTCTTTTCATATTTCTAATACCTAATTATTCAGTTTCACTGGATGAATCATTATCTAATTTATTATTAAGCAATAATTCATTTAAAGAATAAGAATTAATTTTTATTCCTTCATTGGATAATGATAATATAAATTTAATGTCTTTCGGTTCTTGTAATGATTCATCACTAATTTTAGTATGATCATCTTTTAATATAGATGCAAGTGATTGTTTTAAGAAAAATTTAATGAAATTATTTGATATTAAAGAATTTTTATTAAATATTTTATCTAAAATATCATTATAATTGCCTACTTCGAAATTTAATATAGCTTGAGGAGTTTTATTTGCAAGATTTATTGTGCCATTAATCTTTATAGTTGAAGCACCTGCAAGGAAGTTTAAACCTATTATATCAATAGATTTATCTTGTCTATTAATATTATTAATAGAATATTTATATTCTAAATCAAATTGAGCATTTTGAAAATTTAATAATTCCTGTTGAGCATTATAAATAAAATGAATATTTGAATGAATTGCATCATTCTCATTTAATATTTGTTTATTTGATGAAATTATTAAGTTTGATATAGAAAATAATTCTAAATCATCACGAATAACTGACAATAATTCACTTTTTATATCGATATCTTCTAATATATTTACAAAATTATCATCTTGAGAAATCCTGTATAAAGCTTTTGCAAATTTTAACTTTATAGAACTAGCTTCATCAACATTATATTCAACTAATTTACCATCAAAAACATCCATTTGTTTTAAATTTTTAGAAAATATAATATTTATTGTTTTAAACCCAATATTTGTTTGTAAACTCAATTTTTCTGTGAATAATTCAGTTTCACCATATGTTGTTAAAATTTTTAATTTAGGATTAATTATGTGAATATCATAACTCGTTGGATAACCTGAAATTTTAACATGATCATAAGATATTTGAATATTTTCATTATTCAAATTTTTAATTAAATTAACAAGCTTATATTTTACTGTATATGCAAGAGCAAACCATATTATGGTAAAAATTACAATGGTAAAAAATAATATTTTGCGTATCACAAAAAACTCTCTAAACTTTAATTTCTAATATTTCTTGTAGCAGATGGTAAGTAAATTCTCATATTATTTAATTCTTCTGTAAAAATTACTTGACACCCAAGTCTAGAAGTATGAGTTAAACCAAATGCTAAGTCAAGCATATCTTCTTCTTCCTCTAAAGGTTTTTCAAGTTTATTGTAAAATTCTACATCTAAAATTATATGACATGTTGCGCAAGCAAGTGATCCTTCGCAAGCTCCTTCAAGATCTATATTATTTTGATGTGCTATTTCTAATATAGATAAACCAAGTGGCGGATTATTTATAATTATTTCTTCATTTTCGTTTGTAACAAAAATTATTCTTGTCATAATTTTATTATTATTAATTTATATATTTCCCTGTTAATAGACTATTAGTCATATAGTCTAGTTTTTTAATTAAAAAATCTTGTGCTATTATTTCAAACTTTTCATGATTTTCTCTAATTTGATTTAAATCTTTTAAAATTATAGCGTTTCTTAAATTTTCAATATGAGATATTACATTAGACAATTCATCTTCCGTTAAAATATCATAAACTTCATTTAAGGAAGTTTCTACATTATATATTAAAGATTCAGATTTTAATATTACTTCTTTTAATAATTTTAACAAATGATCATTTTTTGCGTGTTCATACGCATATTCAGTTATATGATCACATTCTTCTTTAGTTAAACCATAAGTTGGTTTTAATATTACTTGATGAGATTTACCACTAATTAATTCAAATGCAGTAACAGATAATATGTTATTTATATCTATTGAAAAAGTTACATCTAATCTTAATGATCCAGCTTTCATAGGAGGTAATTTATTAAACTCAAAATTTGCAATAGAGTGAAGATCATTCACCATTTCACGCTCTCCTTGTAATATATGAATTTTTATAGAAGTTTGATTATCAATACTACTTGTAAACTGCTTTGTAACAGAACATGGTAAGGAACTATTACGTAATATTATTTTTTCAACCAATCCACCATATAGTTCAATTCCAAGAGAAAGTGGCACAACATCTATTAATAATGATCTCGATTTATTAGTTAAATTCTCAGCTTGAATAGCTGCTCCAAGAGCAACAGATAAATCAGGATCTATATTATCATATATTTTTATATCAAAATATTTTTTTATCATTTGTTTAATTAATGGAGTCTTTGTAGCTCCTCCAACTATAATTATACCATCTATATTTGATATATCCGCATCAGCGATAACCTGTTTCATAATAATCATAGTTTCTTTAATAATTTCATTAATTAAATTATTAAATATCTCGATATTAATAAATATGTTTTTATAATAAAAATTTTCTTCATATGATAAGGTTTCTTTTGCATTTCTTGCAATTACTAATAGATCATCATCATAAGGAATATTATATTGTTCTGAAAAATAGGATGCAACTATATTGTCAATATCATCTCCTCCTAACATATTATTACCACCAGTAGCTATTACCTTAAAGACAGCTTTTGTCATTTGTAAGATTGATACATCAAAAGTACCTCCACCAAGATCATATATAACATAAGATTTAAGTTTAGTATCATCTTGATGAAGCATATAACAAAATGCAGCGGCAGTTGGTTCGGATAAAAGTCTTACAACTTCCAGATTAGCCAATTTTGCAGCCATCATTATTTGTCCCCTTGCGGTGTCATTAAAATGAGCAGGAACTGTTATAACAGCTTTTTTTACTTGAAATTTTAAATATATTTCAGCATTTTCTTTTAAATATAACAATATTTTAGCAACAATTTCAGGTAAATTATAATATTTTTTATCTATAAATATTCTCACTTCACTACTAGTTAAATCGAGTCTGTTACTTACTAATTTACTCAGAATTTTATCATTTAAAATTTCAAATAATGATTTTCCAAGTAATCTTTTTACTGAAACTATATTAGAAATATCGGCGGATTTAATCAAGGAATGGTTCTGAATTGGTATTATCTCCAGCTGATTATTTTGTGATATAGCAATTAGTGAATTTGTAGTACCAAAATCAATTCCAACTACTATGTCATCATGATTTTTATCAATCTGGTGTTTTTCAGTAATTTCTAACATTATTCTATATAATTGGATATATTAAATAGTAATTATAGTTTTTTCTTATATTAATCACAATATGACTATGGAATATTAAAAATATTATTCAGAATAAACTAAATGTTCAATATATTTATTATATTTTTCACCTTTAACCAACCTATCGACATAAATATTAGGAGTATGAATAGATTCAGGATTTAATTGCCCAGTTTTAACAAGTTCTTCAACTTCACATACAGTAATTTTACCGGCTGTAGCCATCATCTGATTAAAATTTCTTGCAGTTTTATTATATGTAATATTACCAGACTCATCACCCTTAAATCCTTTAATTATTGCAAGATCAGCAGTTAAAGCTGTTTCCATTAAATATTTTTTACCATCAAACTCTCGTAATTCTTTTCCTTCTTGAACAATTGTTCCTACACCTGTTTTAGTATAGAAAGCTGCAATACCACTTCCACCAGCCCTAATACGCTCGGCAAGAGTTCCTTGAGGCACTAGTTCAACATGTATAGTTTTATCTAAATATTGTTGTTTTAACAAATCATCTTCACCTACATATGAAGCTATAATTTTTTTTACTTGGTTTGATTGTAACAAAAGATTTAATCCAAAATTATTAGTACCCATTATTGCAGTAATATTTTGTATATTAGATTTTAAAATGACATTAATTAAATTCTCAGGCACACCTGCTGCACCAAAGCCTCCAATCATAATAGTCATATTATCATGAAGTATACCAGATAAAGCTTCATCAGAATTAGAATAAGTTTTATACATAATTTGCGGTATTTAATTTATATATAAGTCAATTTAAACTATTTTATATATTTTTACAATTTTCATATAAATTATATAGAATATTTTTGTTATTTTACTATAGGTACTGTTGTTTTTTCTTTTAATTGTAAGTGTGTTTTCTCTTTTTCATCTAATGTATCAATTTTCATCTCAAGATTAGAATTTTTTCTTGATGCAACATTAGCAATAATTATAGAATTAATCATAAAACAAAATGCTAATATTATTGTTACTTTAGTTAAAAAATTTGTTACAGAACGTGCAGTAACAATCCCCATATTATTTGATCCACCACTGATGCCAGAAACTCCATCGACTCCTGTGCGTTGCATTAAAATTACAATAATTAGTAATATCGCAAAAACCATATGCAAAAAAAGAAGTATATTCATTAACTAAACTATATTTAATGTTAATATCACAATCAAATTACAATACAATAAAGTAAAATAATTTGCAACTTTGAAAAAATTTATATAATACTATTGACTATATTGTTTGAAATTAATATTATATAGCATGTTATTTTGATGATTTTTTAGTTATAGAGGACATATTCATGTTTGCAGTTGTTAAAACGGGCGGAAAACAATATAAAGTCGAAAAAAACTGTAAGATCAAGGTGGAAAAAATAGAAGGAAAGCTTGGTAGCACAATTCAATTATCTGATATTTTGATGATAGGTGAATTTTCTAAACCATCTTTCATAGGTACTCCTACTGTTAAGAATGCTTTGGTTACAGCAGAAATTGTAAGACAATTTAAAGATGATAAAATCATTATTTTCAAGAAAAAACGTCGCCAAAATTATCGTCGTAAAAACGGACATAGACAGGAATTGACTGAATTGAAGATACTAGATATTATTAAGAATTAGGAGAATTAGAGATGGCAACCAAAAAAGCCGGTGGTAGTTCCAGAAACGGAAGAGACTCAGCCGGCAGACGACTTGGCGTAAAAAAATCAGATGGACAATTTGTTATAGCTGGTAATATTATTGTAAGACAACGTGGAACAAAATTTCATGTTGGCAAAAATGTTGGGCTTGGTAAGGACCATACAATATTCGCACTAATTGCTGGACGTGTTATATTCTCAACTAAAAGAAAATATAAATTAGTAAGTGTTGCTCCTACAGAAATTGTTGAAACAGTTTCTTGCAATGCATAAATATAAAAATTCTATTTTTATTCTTAATTTTATAACTAATTAATATTTGAAATTTATATCAATATTAATCAGTAATATGATCTATGTTAAGTAAACTTATACTTTGGCAAATTAATGATAAAATAATTTTTCAAATATAAGTTTTAAACTCGATCTATTGTATAGAAAAAATTTCATTAAAATATGATTCACAATCAATATATTTTGAGTGTTTTTAATAAATAAAGCATTATTTGAAATTTTATAATAATTAATAATGATAATTAAAAATAGAGATTTAATTTGTAATAAATTAAATTTTGAACAAAAACAAGCAATTTTTATACTTTCTATCGGTACGTTTTTAGAATATTTTGATCTTATGCTATATATTCATATGGCTATAATATTAAATGAATTATTTTTTCCTAAAACAGATCCTTTCACATCTTCTATATTTGCTGCATTTGCATTTTGTTCAACTTATGCATTTCGCCCCATAGGAGCATTAATTTTTGGTTATATTGGTGACAAATTTGGCAGAAAAACAAGTCTACTATTATCAACAAATTTTATGTCCTTTTCCTGCATTATTATGGCAAACTTGCCGACTTACAACGATATAGGAATTTTGGCAACTTGGATAATTACAATATGCCGAATATTACAAGAAATTTCTTCCATGGGGGAAGTAATTATTGCTCAAATTTATTTAACTGAAACTATCAAACCGCCAATGCAATATTTTGCTGTCTCCTCAATTGCAGTAGTTTGCAGAGCAGGAACCACTGCTTCACTAATAATAGCCAATATTTGCATTATAAATGGAGTCAATTGGAGAATTGCTTTTTGGGCTGGAGCTCTAATAGCTATAGTAAGCGTCGTAGCACGCAATAATCTAAGGGAATCTCCTATTTTTCTTGAATCCAAAAATAATAAATCTAGAATCTCTGAACAAACTAGATATAAAACATTATTAGCTAATTTTGCTTTAATGTCATGTTGGCCTATATGGTTTTATATAACTTATATATATTCTAGCAATATACTTAAAGATATATTTTTTTATTCAGCAAACGACATAATCAACCATAATCTTATTATATCTATAATATCATTAACATGCTCAGCGATAATATCTTATTTATCATTTATAATTCACCCATTAAAAATTTTAAAAATATTATTTTTTATTTTTATATTATTAATAATATTATCACTATATTTATTCCCTAATATAAATTATATTTATCAATTATTCTTATTTCAATTAATTATAATAATTTTTGGACCTAATAGTTTTCCTGCCGAGGCTGTTTTACATCAACATATTTCTATATTAAAACGTGTTACTTACTCGAGTTTCATATATGCTCTCTCACGTACTATAATATATATTATTACATCTTTCGGATTAATTTATATAACAAAATATTATGGACATCTAGGATTATTATATATAATAATTCCAACTTTATTTACTCATTATTTTGCTAGAAAACATTTTGATGATTTGGAAAAATTAACAAATATTACTTAATATATACTCAATCCAATTATATATAAATAAAATAAACTTAGACAATTAAATAAAAACCATGTATCATTCTTCTAAGGACTGCTTGATGCGACAGCTTTTATATTGCCTCCAGAACATATTAATTCATTTATAATATTCTGTCACTGTCTATAATTATCCATGATAATATATAGTTACATGGAATAAAGTTTTACAAAAGAGTTCGTAAGGATTCTAAGCAACGATCAAAGCGGTTCTTACTTTTCTATATTCTATAAAAAACCTTCCAAAATATCATGCTAAATAAAAATTTTCTATGAAAATATGCATATTTTTTTGTACTCTTTATATTTTCAATATCAATGCATCTCCATGGATTATCAATGAAAATCATCACAGATATATTATTGCTACAAATATAGTAAATAACAATAGTTATAATTTGCAAAAAATAAGATTCCATAAAATTATTACTATAAAAAAAAACTTGGAATATTTTAATAAATTGATAAATGATCCACAATTAAGTAGTTTTCGTAAGAAAAAAATTCAATCAAACATAAATTCACTAAAACATAAACTTAACGAAATAGAAACTTATCATAATAATCATTTTAAAAAATTTTTATATGAATATGGTGTAAATAATCATTCCAATATTGGATTGGGAATATTTTATAATGAAAATCAAACATATAACAATAATTTTTATGCTTCAGTTTTTTGCTTAATGTATAAATATCAATTATTACAAAAAAATAATCTATCACTATCGTTAATATCTGAAATTTTTATTGATAAAAGCTGCGGTAAAAAAATAAAATATTTTTATGAAACCTCATTTGCTTTAGGAAAAATTCAAGAAAGTAAATTTGGGAAATTTATATTTTCAAATATGTTAACTTGTAAATATGATTTTTTAGGTTATTATGAATATAATATAAGCAACTCACAATCTATAAAATTCAAAAATAATATCATGTTAACAAATTTTAATAAATATACTTATATTCCTGATCACAATATATTACATAATAAAATTTTATATCAAGAATTATCTATAGCAAAAGAAATAGAATGGAAAAATATTTCCATTAACTTATCAATAGGTTATTTTTGGCATAAAAGTCTTGTCCATACTAAATATCAAACATCAGGTATAGTATTAGCAAGCATTTGGGATTTTTAATATGAATATTTTTGTAACAGATAAATGTCCAATTTTATGCGCTAAAGCTCTCGATGATAAAAGACTTATCAAGATGGTTTTAGAAACAGCTCAACTCCTTAGTAGTTCTATTTTTTTATATAGTCAAGTCCCGAATCAAAATATTTATAAACCTACACATATGAAACATCCTTGTACTATATGGGCATCTGAAACTAAATCAAATTGGGAATGGTTATTAGAACATTTGATAGGATTAAGTGATGAATATAGTTTTAGATATAATAAAATACATAAAACATCAAATTTAATTCCATATTTAAAAGAATTAAAATTTCATATAAAAGATGGGCCATTAACAAAATTTGCTAATTGCACTAGGTCTGAAGTAATGAATATTGATTTCAGAAATATGGAAGATGTTCATCTAGCTTATAAAATATATTTATCCCATAAATGGAAAATGGATAAATTAAAACCCAAATGGACTAATAGTCTAAAACCAGATTGGTATATTAATCATTCATAATTTTTATTTTTTGATTATCTTTTAAATTTTCTACAGCTTTTATAATTAAAACATCTCCTACATCAAGACCATGTTTTATTTCTACTAAATTTTTTTGACGTATACCAAGTTGAACATGTTTGGCAATAGCTTTATTATCTATTACAATATAAACATAATTTATATTATTTCGCAAAAATATTGAATCTTCAGGTACAATAATTACAGATTTTTTCTCAATAATATCTAAAATCACTTTTACACTAGATCCAATGATACAATCTTTACACTCAATATCTACAAATGCTTTGCACATCAAATTATCTTGATCCATGATTTTTTGTATATTATGTAACTTATAAATATTACCGAGAATTAATATATTAGATGGATTATTTATATTTGATGCAATATCTATTGGGATATCAAACTCAACAAGTAAATTATCATAATCATAGAGAGTAACAATTTCATCACCTTCATTAACATATGAATTAGTACCATTATATGTACCAATAGTAGAATCAAATGGAGCTCTAATATTGTTTTTTTCTAATATATTTTTTATATTTGAAAAATTTTGTTTTGCTTTGATCAATAGATTTTTTTTCTCATCTATTTGAGTTTTATTAATAATATCAGATTCTTTAAGTTTAATAGAACGATTATATTGATCAGTTGCTATTTCTAAAGCTGACTTTAAATATTCATAATTTTCTTTATGTTCTGCTATATCCAAATAAGCAATAATATCTCCTTTTTTTATTTTTTCACCAGATTGCTTTATTATATTTAGCACACCTGTAGAGTGAGCTAAAAGCTTAGCGTTTTTTTTAGATTTTATTATCCCTATAAATTCTTCAGTTTGTGTAATTTTACTTAATGTAACTTTTTGTACTTCAACCGCTTTAGCGTTTGTAAGTGATATTGCAGGCATTTTCACGTGATGAAATCTATATGTAATCATTGCTATAATCAATAATAATATTATTAATATAAATTTAAAATATTTTCTCATGGCTCTATAAAAACAAATTATATAAATTCATATATATTCTCAATTTTTATAAACTCCAAGTTATTTTTTGTTAAAATAGATAAAAGAGTAACTATGGATTGATTAGAAATATTAGTAATTTCTATTTCACCATCATTAAGTTCTTTATTATCATCTTTTTTAGGTGAAAAAATACAACAATAATTATCCCCTGCTATAAATTGTTCACGAGATGGCCATAATTTAGTACCATTTTCATAAATCGACTCTAAAAAAAATTCTGATAATAATAATTCATTAATTTTCAATGCAAGTTCATATGCAGAAAGATTTATATTGATATAAATTTTTACATTAGTAAGTTTTTTTTGTAAATTGTCTAAGATAATTTGTTTTTCATCAATTTTAATATTAGTATAATATGATTTTGCAAAGAATTTTTGCTCATCATTATTTCCAAGTCTTTCTATGATAGAGTAAATAAATTCTATAGTCCCAGCATTTGGATCAATATTATCTTTTAAACTATTTCTTACAGCATTTTCAATAAGTTTTGCATATTCATGTTTTTCAATATAATGTAACATCATAATAACACTATGAATCATAGAAATTGGATTTGCTACATTCATTTCTTCAATATCAATAGCAGCACCATGATAAGGCTCAAATATAGCATAAGACGATCCAAAATTGCTTGACATAGCATTGAATTTTCCTACATATTTTTCCAATATATCAGTCATGGTAATTGAATCCGATCTGTCCACCAAAATAATTCCAGAAAAATCATTTGTTTGCATTCTTTCTAAAATAGAAAAACATTCAATTTTTTCTGTTTCTATTTCGACATAAGATTTAGATATTTCTTCAAATAAAATAGTAAAATTACTTTGTCTTTCAAAAAAATATAATAATTTGGAATGATTATTTTTCCTTGCATATTCAAATGCAAATCTTATTAATCTTTGATTATCTATAATCGTGGATTCCTTTATTAGTTCGTAATTATTATGAGTTGGGCGATAATAATAATAATATTCATTTGGTGAAATTAATATTATATCAAAGTTTTTATTATCAAAGCTCCTAATATGCCTTACATTTGCAAATAATGATAATTGTCTAGATAGACTAGTTGTAAAATCTTGATATTCAATTTTAATTGGTTTTTTTGTTGGTCCTTTCAATAATATTTTAGTTCTTGCTAAATTATCTAATGAATCTTCTGATATACCAGAATTATTTTCTCTTCTATAAAGATCTTTACCTATTTCAATAATCTCAATTCTAAGAGGAGCTTTTACCTCTCGTAATATCATCAATATTCCATGCATTATTTCAACGCCTATGCCATCTCCAAATGCAATAGTTATTGGAATAATATTATTAGTCATGATTCAAGTCTTGCAATATTGAATTTTGTTTTTTTCTGTTTATTAGTTTTTTTTACTCTATAAGCAAATTTATTATTATTTGTATGATTTTGTACTTCAAAATATTTATCTAGCAATTTTAACATCTTATTATCTCTATATTGCCTTGATGTCCCACCAGTAACAACAGCAACAATAGTTTTATTACCACGCGATGCTGTTGTAACAAGATTCCATCCAGCTGGAATTGTATAACCAGTTTTTAAACCTTCAGCACCATCGTAATTTTTAGTAATATAATTATGTCCTTCTATAATTTTTCCTCTAAAATTAAAATTTGTTTTAGAAAATAAACTATAATATTGCGGAAAATCCCGTTTAATTGCCAAAGCTAATTTAGCAAGATCTCTAGCAGTTGTTTTCTGAGAAGAATCATGCCAACCAGATGCATTTGCAAAATAACTATCATTCATACCTAACTCTTTAGCTGTAATCCTCATTAATTTCGCAAATTTATTTTCTGTGCCAGATAGATTTTCAGCAGCAACAACAGCAACATCATTAGCCGATTTTACAATTAAAGCTAATATTACATCTTGGACATTTATATATTCACCAGATTTTAATCCAAGCTTAGATGGTTTCATTTTTTCAGCTTTGTAAGATACTAAAAATTTAGTTTTCATTTTAATTTTATGATTTTCTAAAGCATCAAAAAGTAAATATAAAGTCATTAATTTAGTTAAAGATGCTGGATAAATTTTTTCTCTAGAATTATATTCATGTAATATTTTACCATCTTTAGCATCAATGACTAATTCAGTTTTTATAGGTTTATTATAAATTTCTACAGTTTTAATTGTTTTTGCTGCTAAGCAATTATTTCCAAATAACAATGAAATTATAAATATATTCAAATACTTCATTTTTTATTAAACCATATATTTTAAAATTTAAGACAATTTTTTATGTAAATAATATACAAAAAATAATCCAGGTATAGCTAACATTACGGTAAATACAAAGAAATAATCCCAACCAAGTAACATTACTAATGATCCACTATATATAGTTATACTATTATTAAATAATGTTGCAATAGATGAAAAGAAAGCATATTGAGTTGCAGAATATTGTTTGTTACATAAATAACTAATATAACTAACTAATGCTGTCGATCCCATTGCACAACCAAGATTTTCAATAGATATTGCAACAAGTAAATTACTCGAATATATTTCTTGATGATTTAATAATAAAAATGCAAAATGTGTTAAAGATTGAATAATACCAGTAATCATTAATGCTTTAAAATTTCCAAATTTATATACAATTATTCCACCTAAAAATGATCCAAATAAAGTAGCAAAAAATCCATAAGTTTTAGCAACAATTGCAATTTGCATTTTACTATAGCCAATATCCATATAGAATAATGTGGATATTGATCCGAGCATTGCATCTCCTAGTTTAAAGAACATCACTGTAGCTAAAATCATTATAGCATAATCTCTTGTAAGCAAATCCTTAAGTGGATTTATAGTTGTAGCAAATAATGATTTTAAAGAAATTTTTTCTACTTTTACTCTTTCAATATATTTTTCTTTTATCGTAATAATAAATAGAGCACCTATTGCAAATAATATTGATATGACAAAAAATGTAAAAGTCCATGATATTATATCAGATAGATAAAGCGACCCTGCACCTATAATAAATGTACAACCTATTCTGTAGCCAAGAACTGCAGATGCACCAGCTATACCTTGTTCATCTGCATCAAATTTTTCTATACGAAAAGCATCCACTACAATATCAAAAGTAGCGGAAGTAAAACCCAATAATATTGTTAATATATATAATAATTTAAAATCATCTGTAGGTGACAAAAAACTAATTATAAAAATAATTAAAGAAATTAAGCTGGAACAAAATATTAGCCAACCTTTTCTATGACCAAAAATCTTAAATCCTGGACATTTAAAATAATCGACAAAAGGAGCCCAAAATGGTTTAAACGAATATGGTAATCTTGCTGCAACAAAAGTAGTAATAATAGCAATATCAAGACCAGAATCTTTACACCAAGCTCCTATGGTACTATATAGTAGAGCAAGTGGCATACCACTTATTATACCTAGAATTAATATTTCAAATAATCTATAATCTTTTAAAATTTTTAGCAAATTAGGCATAGTGCATGAAATTATTTAATATAATAAATCTTGAAAAAATATTGCAAGAATTGTTGGTACATATAACACAGCAAACATCAGAGATAGAAATACTGTAGCCGCTATTTTCCCTGGATAAAAATTTTGTAAATTTGCTATTACAATAAGATTAGTAGCCAGAGGAGCTGTTGAAAATAAAAACAATGCATTATAATAATCCCTATTATATATATTAAAAATAAAATGATCAAGTAATACAAAAACCCCTATACCTAAAGGATAAAAAATAAATTTTGCAATAAAATTAGCTATAGTAAATTTTAAATCAATTTCAAATTTATTTAACGAAGATAGAGCAAGACCTATCATCATCATACCTAAAATAGAAAATGTACGTTTCATATCATATAAAAAATCATCTATAAAATCAGGAAGAGTAAAACCACTAACACTTACAATACATCCAAGAAAAAAACTTATTAAAGTAGGTAATTTAAGTACTTGAATCAAACTATCTCTAGTATTAGCAAAACTTCTTGCACATATATAAAATCCAATTGATGATTCATATATATTCACTCCAATTGTTACCATCATATATAAACTTAATGTGTAATCGTCAAAAAGCGATGTTGCTATTGGTAACATAAAATAACCACCATTAGCCGTACCAGCAGATAAAGCAATAATATTTAAATTATAATCCTGCCAATATCTTGAAAAAACTTTATAAGAAAATAACGAAAGTAAAGATGATATAATAAATGCAGTAATTGAAATACTAAGAGAAGCTAATGTAAGATTAGTGCTTGCTGGTATTGAAAAACAAACGATAGGAGCTATAAAATAGAATAAAAGAGATGCTATACTGTCTCTTTGTACATTCGAATATTTACCTGATAAAAATCCTATGACTACGCTTAGTAGCAAAGAAATAGTCTTTAAGAATACAAGCCAAAAAACTGCCATGTTGAATGTAATAGTGTAAAATATTTTTTAGTTATATATTTGATTATATCAATAGTTCATTCATATATCAATAAACTAAAATCTACAAAATGTTTATTTCTATAATCCAAGTAAATTTTTTACAAAAATAGATATATTAAAAATTCTTAAATCATCTATCTTTTCACCAAGTCCCATAAAATATATTGGAATTTTAAATTTATCTGTTATACCTACAATTGCGCCACCTTTTGCTGTACCATCGAGCTTTGTGATAATCAATCCATTTATATTTGCAACATTCTTAAATTCTTCTACTTGTTTATATAAATTTTGTCCAATAGTAGAATCAAGCACCAATAAACTATAATGAGGAGCAGTAACATCTAGTTTTTTAATAACTTTTGTAATTTTTGCTAATTCATCCATTAAATTTTTGTGATTATGTAGTCTACCAGCCGTATCTATAAGAACTATATCTGCATTATTATTAATTCCATACTCAACAGCTCTATATGCAACACTTGCTGGATCTGATTTTTCTGTACCCTTTATTAGAATAGCACCTGACATATTCGCCCATAATTCAAGTTGACTCATAGCACCAGCCCTAAATGTATCACAAGCTGCAATAACAACTTTTTTATCTTGAAGACCATAATATGAGGCCAATTTACCTATAGTTGTTGTTTTACCAGATCCGTTAACACCAGAAATAAGAATGATAGTAGGTTTATCATTTAAGTTAAAATCAGAATTTAAATTTGCTTTTTCCATAATTTCAATAATCATTTGAGATAAATATTCTTTTACAACTAAAGGTTCTATAGATTTATCAAATTTTATTAAGGAAAATTTTTTTATTATTTCTTTTACAAAATTAATATTCATATCTGATTCAATCAATAATTCTTCCAAATTATTTATAGAATCAATATCTAATTTTTTTTTAAAAAAAATTCTATCAATAGAACTAGATATTTTTTCAGATGTTTTTGTAAAAGATTTTTTAATTTTTCCGAATATTGACATGAATTATAGTTTTTTAGATTAAATATATTTTTAATATACACCGAAATAATAATAAATAAAATAGCATATTATTTTTTGTAAATACAAAATATAATCAAAAAATAAGAGATTTTTTGCTCTAAAAACTTATCCACATAGCGATGTGAATAAATTTTTCAAAATTTGTAGTTTTTTTGAAAAAATACCCACCTATATTATGCATATCTAAAGCGTTTTTTTATTCAGAAATGTTAAAAACACGAAATGTGGATAAAAATGTGAATAAATAGGCCTTTTTTTCAAAATATCAATTTTATTCACATTTAGTACACATAGTTATCCACAGGTTTTTTCACAAAATATTAATTTTTGCAACAGTCTGTTTTCCTTGACAGTCCAAGGAAAATTGAGATATTTTTTTTACAAAAAATAACTTTATCCACTTATACACAGCCCCTACTACTACTATTATATATATATATATAGTAGTAGGGGGCTTAAAAAATTTTTTAAATTTGCTCAAAATAACCGATTTTTTAGTTAATTTTTTCTTTTTAAAAATTTTTGTTTTTTTTCATCCCACAAATAGTAACTATAACAAATCTTAATTTCTGTTACCATAATATCTCCATTAGGAAATTGTGCTGTATCAAATCCTTGTTGAATTGATGTAGCTATTAAATTTGTTGATTGACAAATATATTTTAAATCTGTAAAAGGATAAGATGTTTGATTATTAATTATTTCATTATCGTTTTTTTTAATGCTATTTAATGGTTCCATAAAGCTCCGCTATAATTAATTTGTTTTAAATCATTGTTTTATGTAAACAATAATTTATTATCTAATAAAATTAAAATGAATTATAAAGTAATTTAAAGAATTTGTTAATTAATATTTACAATTGAGGGGAAGTTTTGTGAAAAAACATTCATTATTACCAAATTCAGGAATATTACAACATTTTGTAAAATCTAATATTCTTGGATTGATAATGTTAGGAATTACATGCTCTATATTGGGTGCAATTCCATCAATAGATAGTATTTTATTGCAAAAATTAACTGATTTGATAGAATCATATATTGATAATAAGGATGAATATAATTTACAGAATTTAATAATAAAATGGGGAGCAATATATTCTGGTTGGTGGATGATTGTAAACGTTATTTGGCGTATTTATGATTATTTATATTTAAAAACTATGCCACTTATTAAAGGAAAAATTTTAAATGAAATTTATAATTATGTCCAATATCATCAACATATATTTTTTCAACAAAATTTAGCAGGGCAAATAACAAGCAGAATAACAGAAGCTTCCAGGTCTTTTGAGATGGTAGTATCTATTTTTGGTGAAAAAATATTACTTAAAACATCTATGACTATTATGGCATTATTTACTATGTACACTGTACATCACATATTTGCTATAATTTTTCTTTCATGGGTTTGTATATTTGTTGGAATTAGCGTTTTTTCAGCAAAAAAAGTTAATAAATATTCTATGAATTATGCTAAAGAGAAGGCTTCAATTGCTGGAAGTCTAGTTGATACTATTTCAAATATTTCTTCGGTACGTATGTTCACATCTCATAAATTTGAACGTGAATATCTAGAAGTTCAGGTTGATAATATTGTTGCTAGTGAGCAATCATTGCAAAAATTTATGTTTAAAATACGATCCATACTAGGCGTGACATGCTGTATTATGATATTTGTTATAATTTATTATCTCGCTCATTTAAGAGGAGGAAATTTCATTACAATAGGCGATTGTGTTTTAATATTAAGTTTATGTGTATCAGTTGCAGATCATATGTGGGATCTGACTCAAGAGATAGGTGATATGTTTGAAGAACTTGGTTTTTTTAATCAAAGTGTTAAATTAATATCTCCTTACATGATGATAGATATACCAAATGCAAAGCCATTGAAATTAAAAAATGGTTTAATAGAATTTAAAAATGTTACATTCAATTATTCAAACAATAATTTATTTAAAAATAAAACAGTTACAATAAATAGCAAAGAGAAAGTAGGGTTGGTTGGTTTTTCTGGCTCTGGGAAAACCAGTTTTGTGAATTTAATTACAAGATTGTATGATATAGAAGATGGTGAAATTTCAATAGATTCTCAAAATATTCGTTATGTAACACAGGATTCTCTTAGAAGCAATATTAGTGTTATACCTCAAGAATCAATATTATTTCATAGAACGATCAAAGAAAATATCTTATATGGCAATAAGGAAGCTAGCTTTGAAGAAGTTATAGAAGCAGCAAAATTTGCTCACATACATGATTTTATAATGGAATTATCTAATGGTTATGATAGTTTATGCGGTGAGAGAGGAAATAATTTATCTGGTGGACAAAGACAGAGGATTATTATAGCTAGAGCTATATTAAAAAATTCTCCTATATTAATTTTAGATGAAGCAACAAGTAGTCTTGATACTCAAACAGAAGAAATGATTCAGGAATCATTGAACTATTTAATGAAAAATAAAACTGTAATTGTAATTGCTCATAGATTGACTACATTGCTTAATATGGATAGATTATTTGTTTTTGATAAAGGTGCTATAGTTGAGTCTGGAACGCATGAAAAATTAATAAATGATGGTAAAATTTATAAAAAATTATGGAAATCTCAAGTGAATGGTTTAATATTATAGGATATGAATATGCATATTGAATATTTAAAAAACATGCTTCTCTTTAAATCAATTACACCATATAGCGCCGGTTCAATTGAATATATAGCTAATATTTTATCTGAGTTAGGATTTTATTGCGATATTCAAATTTTTGGAAAAGGCAGGAATTCTGTAACAAATCTATATGCTTATATTGAAAATGATACAAATCTTCCGCATATTTGTTTTGCTGGACATGTTGATGTCGTCCCTCCTGGTGATATAAAATCATGGTCTTATGATCCATTTACCTTAACAATAAATGATGAACTAATTTATGGTAGAGGTGTCGTTGATATGAAAGGGGCAATAGCTTGTTTTATGGCAGCTGCTAAAAAATATTTATCATTATCAAACCACCAGCAAAAAATTAACATTAGTTTTCTTATAACAAGTGATGAAGAAGGGATTGCGATAAATGGTACTAAGAAAATGTTAGAATATATTTATAAAAAATATAATCCTAAGATTAACCTTACTATTTTAGGTGAACCTACATCTAACAATCAATTTGCCGATATAATCACAATAGGAAGGCGAGGAAGCGTTAATTTTGATTTAATGATTTGTGGTACTCAAGGTCACGTTGCATATCCAGAACAGGCTAATAACCCGATTAAAGCCATGGTGTCATTATTAAATCAATTAACTATTTTAGAATTTGATTCAGGTAGTGAATTTTTTGGAAAATCTAATTTAGAAATTACAACAATTGATGTTGATAATAATGTAACCAATATTATCCCTAAATTTATTAAAGCTAAATTTAATATTAGGTTTAATAATTTACACACATCAGAATCTATAATAAAAATTATAAAAAATCATGTAAATGAATATTGTAAAAAATTTAATGTTGATTTTGATATAAAATATGCTATATCTGGAAGTAGTTTTATTCAGAATAAAAATATATTTGTAGAAAAATTTGCAAAAATAGTTTATGATGTAACAAGTGTTAAGCCGGAGTTTTCAGCAACTGGTGGTATTTCTGATGCAAGGTTTATTAAAGACTATTCCCCTGTGCTGGAGTTTGGTTTAAATTACAATACTGCTCATAAGATTGATGAACATGCTAAAATTTGTGATTTGCAACAATTATACGAAGTTTATTATCAATTTTTGTTACAATGTTTTTAGTTAAATATCTTTTTATTGCTGTTTTTTTGCGGGTGTGACGAAATTGGGAGACGTACTAGATTTAGGTTCTAGCGCTGAAAGGCGTGGGGGTTCAAGTCCCTCCATCCGCACCAATGATTAATAATTATTTTATATTGAGTTTTTTGCGATGCAAGTTACAGAATTAAAGAATGAATCTTTATGTTATGATGTTAAAGCTACTATGTCTTCTGAGGATGTAGAAAAAGAAATAGATCAAGAGATAAACAAATTATCAAAAACAATTACTCTTAATGGATTTCGTCCAGGCAAGGCTCCTGTCAGTTTGATTAAAAAAAGATATTATGATTCTGTTAGAATTGATGTAATAAATAGCTTAGTAAGTAATTTTTATAAAAAAATTATTGATGAGAAAAAATTTAAACTATTGAATGAGCCTAAAGTAGAACAATTTCAAAACGAACAAAATAAAGATCTAGAATTTACATTAAAATTTGAATTATCCCCAAATATCGAGATGCCAGATTTTAAATCTATTCCAATTGTGAAACCAATTGTAGAAGTAACTGATGAAAATATTTCTGAATTTTTAAATGAACTATCTAAACAAAAACAAAATTTTAAAGAAATAGATGATGAGACGAAAATAGGATATCGTGTTAATATTGATACAGTTGGCTATATTTCAGATAAGGAATTTGAAGGTGGTAAGCTTCTAAATTATTTATTGATAATTGGTAGTGGGAATTTCATAGCTGGTTTTGAAGATCAATTAATTGGTAAAAAAGCAGGTGAAGTAGTTGATGTGAATGTTACATTTCCAGCAAACTATTATCATTCAGAACTCGCTGGTAAAGATGCTAAATTTGTTGTAAAAATTAATCTTGTAGAAGAGTCTGTTCCAAACATTATAGATGATGAGTTTGCTAAAAAATTTAAACTATCAAATTTAGATGAGATGAAAAAAGAAGCTAAAAAAACTTTAGTTGAAGAACGAGAAAATTCTGTTTTATCTTTTATGAAAATTAAATTATTTAATTATCTAAACCAAGAAGTTAATTTTGAAATTCCGGAATCTTTATTGGAAAGAGAATATAATTTTTTAAAACAGCGTATAACTAAGGAAGATGATGAAGAAGATTCTATGTTCGATGGGAAAACACCTGAAGAAATCAATGATTATTACAAAATTATAGCAAAAAGAAGAGTGAAGATTGGTCTTTTATTATCGGAATATGCTAAAAATAATGATATAGAAGTCACAGATGCAGAAATAGAAGATGCTATGTATCATGAGTTTTATAATTATTCTGGTGATAAAAATAGTTTAATTAACTTATATAAACAATACCCAGATTTAATTAGAAATAATTTTTATGGACAATTAACTGAAAAAAAATCGGTTGAACATATATTTAAACATGAAGTAAATTTTGTTGAGCAAATTGTGACATTTGAAGAATTTCAAAAAATGTCGGACGAAGAAGAAGAGATAGCTATTTCTGTATAATTTTCAGGATTTGTTATAGTTGGAGTTTTCTGTTTATTCTAACAGAACAAAAAAGTTAACATAATTTTAATATGAAATCTAGCCTAGGTGTTTTTATGAGATATTTAATATTGGTAATTTTTATTTTATTTTCAAATTTGGTATCTTATGCTAGATGGTCTACTTATGAAGATGCCGCAATTGAATTTAAATATTATAATTCCGATAATATTATTCATAAAGATGGTACATGCGAGTCTATTGTTGAAATTAGACAGAAAATATTAAAAGAGAATGCTAGATCTTTGCTTGCTGAATATTCTTTATTTTATAATAGTAATAGTAGTAAGATTAATATTATTGAAGCAAAAACTATCTATAATGATAAAGAATATATTGTTACAAAATCAATGATAGAGGATAAACCAGTAGCAAGCAATAATTCTGGTTTTGATCAAACGAGGCAAATCAAAATTTCATTTCCCAAAATAGAGTTAAATTCAGAAATATATTTAAAATATTCTTACAAAGAAACAAAACCAATTTTAAAGAATTTTTATGGAACGAGATTCTTTTTTGGAACAGAAGGATATTTAAACGAAGCAAATATAAATATAAAATCAGAACTTCCATTAAATATTAAAGTAAATGATCCTACTAATATATTGAAAATAGTTGATAACAAGGATAAAAAAAATAATCAAATTATAAATATTAGTTTAATCAAACCATATTTTGCTCAAATAAGCAATGAACCGCAAGATGGAATATTAAATCCAAAAAACCTAAGTTTTGTAACATTTTCATCTGTTACTGATTTTAAAGAATTAGCCAACAAGATGAGTTATAGATATGATTCTGTCATGAATCAAAAACTACCAAAAATTTTTGAACAAATAGTGCAGGATGCATTAAAAATAGATAATGAAATAGATCAAATTAATTTTGTTACATCAAAGCTTAATGAAAAAATACAATATTTTGGTGATTGGCGTTCAATAGACGGTCAAATGTTTCCTCATAATTTAGAAAATATTGCTACAGCGCAACTTGGTGATTGTAAAGATTTCTCTGTTTCTGTTGGAGCTATACTAAAAACGCTTGGATATAAAGTGGATGTTGCCTTAATTAAACGCGGTATAGGTATTATAGAGGTTCAAGATTCTTTACCTGTTTTAGAAGCGTTTAATCATGCCTTTTTAAAAATTATAGGTAAAAATGATAAAATATATTGGATTGATCCAACTAATGTTATTAGTATGGCTGGCGATATATTTCCAGATGTTGCAAATAAACAAGTGTTGGTTTTAAATATTTCAAACCCAACCTATGAAATTACACCTGATATTGACTCTAATAAATCTAAACAAGTAAAAAATATTCATATGGATATTTCAAATGATAAAATTAATATGTTAGGAGATTTGCAAATAATTGGACAAAGTGCATCTTATTTTACAGGTGCTAAATTATATATGTCTGATCGTGCTATTAGAGATGCTATATTTCAGATTTTAAGTGGCACTGATTTACCAGAGGATCACAAAAAATCATTAAAAATAACAGATTTGAGTAGTAGGATAGTTAATGATATAAATGCAGAATTTGAATTTTTTCAAGATAATTTACTAGTTAGAACCACTCTTGGAGATGCTTTTAAATTACCATATATATTGAATAATTTTGTAGATGTATCACAAGATCAAATAAGTGATTTATTTGTAGGAGTGCCTTATTCTGCAATAAGTACTCGAATTATTAAAAATATAAAAATTGAAAATATAAAAAGTTTAAATTACGAAAAAGATACTCCATGGATATATATTAAAAGAGTCGCAAAACATAAAGTTAGTGATACAGAAATATATGCTGAAATTAAATTAAAAAAATCATTTATAAGAGCCGAAGAACTAAGAACTATGGAATATAAAGAATTAAAAAAAGATATAGAAAAGAAATTTACTGATACATTAGTGATTTTAAAGAAACAATAATATGTTTAGGGGTTTCCCCCTAAATTAGTATATAGATTTAAATTATAATAATTTTAAATCTACAGCTGAAGTTTTACCTTTGTTTGTTTCTAATTCAAAACTTACTGGTTGTCCTTCATTTAAACTATTTATACCAGCGCGTTCTAAAGCAGATACATGAACGAATACATCCTTTCCAGAACCATCTGGTTGAATAAAACCGTAACCTTTTGTTGCGTTAAACCATTTAACTTTTCCTGTTGTAGCCATAAAATCCTTTTTAGAATAGAAGATAGATTGAAAATACAAACTTAATGCATATTTAGAGCTAATCTAGAAATAAATACTAAGTATGAGATCATATATTATCATTCAGAATTTTGTGTGTCAAGTTTTTATTAATTTTTACTATATAATAGAATTTTAAATCCTACTATAAATTATTTATACATGAGCAGAGATATTAAAAATATTTTATGAAATATATAAAAATACTTACAAAGAAATATTTTTTATGATATAAATAGCTTTATTCGAAAAATAAATAAAGCATACAAAACTTATCTATTTAATATCCTATTGCGGTCGTGGCGAAATGGTAGACGCGCAGCGTTGAGGTCGCTGTTCTTAACAGAGTGGAAGTTCAACTCTTCTCGACCGCACCATAAATTCCCATACATGATTAATATTAGAGATTTTAATAATGAAAAATGAATCAGATTTTGTATTAGTTGATCCAAGCGAAATTTTTGATGAAAATTTTACAATTATTAATGATTTACTTGAGAATGATGAGTATGATCGGGCAATTGCTATTATGCAAAATTTACACTACGCAGATCTTGCAGATTTTTTAGATAATATCAAATATTCATATTTTGTAAAAATTATCTCATTACTTCAAGAACATTTAAATCCACAAATACTTGTATCATTGAATGTTAATAGGAAAGGTCCTGTTATTGAAATTTTAGGTGTTGCAAAAAGCGCTGAATTAATAAATAAGCTTGATATTGAAGATGTAGTTGAAATATTGGAGGAGATAGATGCTGATATTAAAGAATTAATTTTAGAAAAATTACATAGAAGACAGCAAATTATAGAAGCAAGCAATTACCCAGAAAATACTGTCGGTAGAATAGTTGAAAGAAATTTTGTTTATTTATTTGAAAATTGGACAGTAAAGCAATCTTTAGACTTTTTAAAATCTAAACAAATATCAGATGATTTTCATGCAGCAATTGTTGTTGATTCAAAATTTAAACCAATAGGGACTATATCTCTTAGTGTATTACTTCAAAATCAGAATAACGATAATATTAAGAAATTAGTTGCTCCAGTTTTCAAAAGTGCTTATAGTTCGACTGATTTAAGTGAGATAATTTATATATTCAAACAATATGCTCTTACAATAGTGCCAGTTGTTAATACTGTTGGTAAACTCGTTGGAACGGTTTCTATCAAAAATATGTTATATATAATAGAAGAACAAACTGAGAAAGATATTATGTCTATTACAGGTATTCAAACTCAAGATACTTTTCATAATTTTTTTTATACTGTAAGAAATAGAATATCGTGGTTGTTTGGTAATTTAATTACAGCTTGTATTACAGCAATGGTTATTAACCAATTTAGTGATACAATATCTAGGATCATAGCGCTTGCAGCTATTATGCCAATTGTTGTTTCTATTGGTGGTAATGCAGGAATTCAGGTTATGACAGTGACGGTTCGAGCAATAGCTAATAAAGATATACATAATAGTAATTTATTAAAAGTAATATTAAAGGAAATTGTTGTTTCAGCTTTTAATGGTGTTATGCTAGCTTCTGTCGGATCTTTTATTTTACTTCTTATGTTATCTGATATAAAGTTGAGTTTAGTATTTGCGCTAGCTGTTACAATAAATTTCATTATGGCAGGTTTTTTTGGATGTGTAATTCCAATAGCTTTAGATCATTTAGATATTGACGTAGCAACTGGAGCTGGTGTCTTTTTAGCTATTGTTACAGACGCACTTGGTTCTTTAAGTTTTCTTACACTTGCTTATATATTTCTAATTTGAAATTTGTGATTCTAAAATATAAAAATATAGAAAATTTTATAATAATATGTTATGATTACCCTTGAAAAATCTATGATAATGACTTTAAGGATATATTATGAATACTGTAATAGAAATAGATGCAAGTTTACGTACTAATTTTGGTACAGGCGCTGCACGAGAATTAAGATGTAATGGTAAAATTCCAGCTATAATTTATGGTTGTAAAAAACAACCTATTGCCATTGCAATTGATGGAAATGAAATAACTAAATATTATAGAAAACCATGTTTTATTTCTTCAGTAATAAAAATAAAATTAGGTTCAGATATTTATAAAATTTTACCAAAAGCTGTTGATCTACACCCAGTTACAGATGTTGTAAGACATGTCGATTTTGTGTTTCTTGATGAAAAAATTCAAAAAATGGAAGTTCCTGTAGTATATGAGGGGCGTGAAAGAGCTATTGGTGTAAAAAGAGGTGGTTTTTTCAATATTATTAAAAGACGTGTAATGCTCTTGTGTGATATTAACCACATACCTAGAAATATTATTATTGACGTTTCAAATATGCCGATTGGTGATTCTATTAAATCGCCATCAGTGAAATTACCTGAACATTGTAGTTTTTACGACAAAAAAGATTTTGTTTTAGCTACTATCATAGGACGTAAAGGTAGTAAATCTGATGTTGGAGAAGAAGGAGCTAATTAATTGATATATGATTCTATTAGTAGGCCTTGGTAATATCGGTAGTAATTATTCTAATACTCGTCATAATGTTGGATTTATGACAATTGATCGTATAGCAGAATGTTACAAAACTCTATTTTCTAGTAAAAATAAATTTAAAGCTGATATTGCTGAAATATCTATAGAGTCACTTAAAATATTTCTTGTAAAACCATTAACTTATATGAATTTATCTGGTTCGTCTATTTCATCTATCATTTCTTATTATAAAATAAATATAAAAAATTTATATATTATACATGATGATTTAGATTTACCACTTGCAAAAGTTAAATATAAATTTGGTGGTAGTAGCGGCGGTCATAATGGCCTAAAATCAATAGATTCACATGTTGGTAATGAGTATCATCGTATTAGAATTGGTATTGACAGGCCTCTTAATTCTAATTTAAACCCAGCTGATTATGTACTTGAAGCATTTAAAAAAAATGAAAAACAAAAATTAGATTATTCTATGGATTATCTTGTTCAATATATTAATTTACTTATTTCAGGTAAATTAGAAGAATTTAAAAAAAATATCTCTTCATTATAAAAACTAAAATATTATGGCTTTAAAATGTGGAATTGTGGGTCTTCCAAATGTTGGTAAATCTACTTTATTTAATGCATTAACAGCAACTATAGCGGCAGAAGCTGCTAATTACCCATTCTGTACTATCGAACCAAATAATGCTATTGTATCTGTGCCAGACAAGCGTTTGAATCTATTAGCTTCTATTGCTGGTTCTGCAAAGCTTATACATTCATATATAGAATTTGTTGATATTGCTGGATTAGTAAAAGGAGCAAGTCAAGGTGAAGGGCTTGGTAATAAATTTCTTTCTCATATTAGAGAAGTTGACGCAATTTTACATGTTATTCGTTGTTTTGAAAATGATGATATAGTTCATGTTCATAATAAAGTTGATCCTATATATGACATGGAAATTATAGAAACAGAACTTATTCTCTCTGATCTTGAATCTGTTCAAAAACGTATTTCTAGTTTAGAGAAAAAAGTAAAATCTGGTGACAAAGATGCATTATTTCAAATGGAAATGTTGAAAGATATAGGAGAGAATTTATCAAAAAATATTCCAGCGCGCGCTTTATTAGGAAAATATGATAAAAAAACATTACATAATTTGCAATTATTAACTAGTAAACCTGTAATTTATGCATGTAATGTGCTAGAACAAGATGCAGTAACTGGTAATAATTTAACAAAATTAATAGAAATAAAATCTTTAGAAGAAAATTCTAAACATATTGTAATTTCATCAAAAATTGAATCTGATATTGCAATTTTGGATAATGAATGCGAGAAAAATGAATTTTTAAATTCAATAGGTCTATCAGAGACCGGACTTAGTACAATTATAAGAGAAGTGTATAATCAACTTGATTTGAAAAGCTTTTTCACAATAGGCCCGAAAGAAGCTCATTCCTGGACATTTGAAACTGGTTCTACAGCTCCTGAAGCAGCAGGTATAATACATACTGATTTTGAGAAAGGTTTTATAAGGGCTGAAATTATTTCTTATGAAGATTATATAAAATATAATGGTGAAGTTAAAGCAAAAGAATTTGGTAAAATGCGTCTAGAAGGTAAAGAATATAAAATGCAAGATGGTGATATTGTTCATTTTCGCTTTAATGTTTGAAGCGATTTAATATATCCTATGATTTTATCGATGCCATAATAATAATCATCATTAATTTGTGCTACTGGAGCTTCTGTGCAAGCTCCTAAACATTCTGTTTCTTTTAAGCTAAACATACAATCTTTACTTTTTTCTCCTGATTTTATTTCTAATTTCTTTTCTAAAATATCTAATAATTCATAGCTATTTTGCAGCATACATGAAATATTTGTACATATTTGAATATGATATTTGCCAATAGGATTTAGATTGAACATACTATAAAAAGTAGCTATTTCATAAATTTTTATAATTTTCATATTTAAAAAATTTGCCACATATTCCATAGAACTTTGAGTTAAATGACCGCCATTTTGCCTTTGTGCTATATCAAGTAATCCTAATATTGCGCTTTGTTCTTTTTCATCTGGATATTTTTTAATAATTTTTTTAGCTTCTTTTAAATTTTCTTCATTAAAGCAAAATTCTTTACATTTCATATTTATCTATCTATTTCTCCAAAAATAATATCAAGGCTAGAGATAATAGCGACTAAATCTGATAATGAATGATTTTTTGCCAAAAAATCTAATGCTTGTAAATGTGCAAAACCAGGTGCTTTAATTTTACATCTATATGGTTTATTACTACCATCAGAAAATAAATATACACCAAATTCACCTTTTGGTGCTTCTACGCATTTATATGTTTCACCATATGGTACATCATATCCTTCACTATAAAGCTTAAAAAATTGTATCATACTTTCCATTGAATGATGTATATCTTCCTTCTTTGGAGGCGAAATTTTATGGTCTTGAACTTTAATATGACCATGAGGTATTTTCTCTATAGTTTGACGAATGATACGGAGTGATTGATAAATTTCTTCAACTCTAAGCAAATATCTATCATAACAATCTCCATTTTTTCCAACTATTATATCAAATTCTATTTCATCATATATATCGTAAGGATTCGATTTACGTAAATCCCATCCTATTCCAGACCCTCTTAGCATTGGTCCAGAGAAACCCCATTCCATTGCATTTTTAGAACTTATAATCCCTATTCCAACTAGTCTTTGTTTAAAAATTATATTATTTGTGAGTAATGTTTCAGTATCAGCCAGTATTTTAGGAAAATTTTCAGTAAAAGACCAAATATCTTCAACTAGCCCATCATCAGGTAAATCATCTGCAACTCCTCCAGGACGAAAATAATTTGCATGCATTCTAGCCCCAGAAACGCGTTCATAAAAATTCATTATTTTTTCACGTTCTTCAAATAACCATAACATAGGTGTGGTCGCACCAAGATCAAGGGCTTGCGTCGCTATATTTAGTGTATGATTTAAGATTCTAGTAAGTTCTGCAAACATTACTCTAATAAATTGAGCCCTTCTTGGAACCTCGCATTTTAGTAATGTCTCAACAGCTAGAGCGAAAGCATGTTCTTGACACATTGGAGATACATAATCTAGCCTATCAAAATAGGGTACGGCTTGAAGATATGTTTTATGTTCAATAAGTTTTTCAGTACCACGATGTAGTAACCCAATATGAGGATCAAGTTTATTAATTAGCTCACCATCCATCGTTGCAATTAACCTTAAAACTCCATGAGTTGCAGGATGTTGAGGCCCTATATTAAATGTTAGTAATTTACTATTTTTTTCTTCCACAATATTAATATTATTATTTAGGAGTCCTATAACATATTTCTAAAGCATTCTTCACGATATTTTCAACATTGGGTAAACTTAAAGCCTCAAGATTTGGTGCATATGGTAGAGGCACGTCTTCGCCAGAGACTATTGCAATTGGCGCATCTAAATAATCAAAAGCTTTTTGCATAACAATTGAAGATATTGTAGCACCAATGCCAGCAAAAAACCAGCCCTCTTCGATTATGAGCAAACGATTAGTTTTTTTTACAGATTTAATAATAGTTTCACTATCTAAAGGTCTTAATGTTCTAAGATCTATAATTTCTGCTTTTATATTTTGTTCTTTTAATAAATTGGCTGCATCCAATGCTAATTTTACTTGAATAGAGAAAGCAACAATAGTTATGTCATCTCCTTCCATCAGAATTTTTGCTTTGCCAATAGAAACAGGTTCGATATGTTTTGCTACATCAAAATTATGACCATATAAAATTTCATTCTCAAGAAATACTACAGGATTATTATCTTGAATAGAGCTGCGAAGTAAAGCATAATGATCTTCTGCACTATAAGGTGCCACTACATTTAGTCCTGGAATATGACTATACCATGCAGCATAATTTTGGCTATGTTGCGCTGCAACTCTGCTAGCAGCACCATTTGGACCTCGAAATACTATGGGGCAATTAATTTGTCCACCAGACATATAATGTGTTTTTGCTGCTGAATTAATTATATGGTCAATCGCCTGCATTGCAAAATTCATGGTCATAAATTCAACTATTGGACGAAGACCTGCAAAGGCAGCGCCAACACCTAAACCTGCAAAAGCATGCTCTGTAATTGGTGTGTCAATGACTCTTTTAGGACCAAATTCATCTAGAAGTGATTGTGTGACTTTATATGCACCTTGATATTGTCCAACTTCTTCTCCTATAATAAAGACATTTGGATCATTTTTCATCTCATCTCTCATCGCATTTCTCAATGCTTCGCGTACAGTTATTTGAATCATAATTTTATATATATTTATTTAGCATATATAAGTCTTATAACAAATATTGCAAAATTATTCTAGTGTTTTTTAATATATCAAATTAATGCTTGATAATTATAAAATATGCTATATTATGATGGCATATTTAAAAAATGTTAAGGAATTATTAAATATAGTAAATATTAATTTTGCTTTTTTATAAATGAATATAACAAATTCATGCAAATATAGGAGATATAATGCCAGAAAATCAAGAAACCTCAGCAAAAGTTGCACAAAATAAACTAGAAGCAGCACGAAATGAATTAGAAGCAGCACAAAATAAACTAGAAGCAGTACGAAATAAACTAAAAGTAGAAATAAATAAACTAAAAGTAGAGATAAATGAACTAGAAGTTAAGAAAAGTTCACTAACAGACGAGAAAAATGACTTAAAAGCTCTAATAAATCAACAAATAGAACAAAAAAAAATCTAACAGATGGTGTAAAAAATATACAATCTGAACTAAAACAAGAAGAAGAGAAACTAAATAACACGCTAAATAAAAAGAAAAAGAAACTAGAACGTAAAGAAACTAAACTAAAACATAAAGGAACGCTTGAGCTAAAGTCTGAAGAGAACGTAAAATTTGTACAAGCCAAATTAATATGTTGCAAAATTGAACTAACAGTTGCTAAAGAAGCAGAAAGCGAACTAAAAACTGAGCAACAAAGTCTCTTAAAAGAAACATGGAATGAAGTATTAGTAGCGCTAAAAAAGATAGATGCTTGCCATAAATTAAAAGAAGAAAGTTCCAGAGAAGAAATAGACGCTATGTATTCAATAGCAATAGAAACTGAGCCACAGGAACTAATAAATTGCGAAAAACAAAGAGATGCTATGCATTCAATGCTAATAAACACTAAACAAGGCCTATTCAAACTTGTGTCACCAATGGAACGATTTCGGCTAGAAGCCTTAGTGAAGCTCAGAAGTCTGATTTATGAAATGAAGTTTTGTATAATGCATAAGAATTCAATAGTTTTATCTGAATGCTATGAAGGAAATTTTATTAATTCACCTGAATATAACGAAATATCTTCCAAAAATATATTCACATCAGTTACTTTTGATAAAAATAACAGTTTCACTAAATGTCCTTTTGACATAAATAATGCAAGTTTTGTGATATTAGCTATTCCTAAGATCATAAATAATATGCTCAATAGTGTACAAGAAAAGTTATACGTTTTAGAAACACTATTGGAATATCTAAATACGTCATTAAAAATTTTCGATGCCAAACATGATATCGATGATATTAATATAATAATAAAAAAATTTAATATTAATGATGTAAAAATTGTTGAAGAAATAAAAGCATTAAGTTATGAAAAAGTTAAAATAATAAAAAAAATATGCGATAGTCAGCATTTTAATCGTTGGATTGAAATAATTGGAATTGAGAATATTCTTTTGGGTGAAGTAAATTTAGAAAGATTCGTAAATGAAGAAAAATCACAACTATCTTCAACACCACATAATGATTCTGAAGGATTTTTTTTTTATCAACAAAATGATGTCAATGATAAGCAAAAAACACTTTTAGCTGAAACAATTGAAGACAATAGCTATTAATTTTATAAAATTAGTGGCTATAATGTTCATTATTATATGTAATTATAATTTAGTTATTAAAATATATAATTTATAGTTATAGTATTTAAGAAAATACATATATAAGTATAATTCTAAAATTTTATTAATTAATTATAATTATAGATATGAAAACAAGCACAAAACCTAGTATCGAAATTAACGCAAAAGCATATTCAGATATAATTACAAAAGCGAAAGCTAGAACTGAAATAATGATAACTAAGATATACAATCAGATGGATTTAGCAAATCTTAAAAATGATATTGGTATAGAATTATTGAAAAATATGCAAGATAAGTGTGAATTATTGCAAAATGAGTTAAATACAGATATTCCTTTAGATAAATCAAAATTATTGGAAAATATGAAAGCTAGGTGTGAATTATTGAAAAAGGACCACGAACTAGATGAGTTAATTATAGGCATTCCTTTAGAGAAATCAAAATTATTGAAAGATGCGGAAATTAGCTGTAAATTATTACAAGATGAGCTACTATTTGTAGATAATCTCAGTGCCGACACTTTACCAGAAGCAAAATCATTAGAAACTAAATCAACTATTATATCATCCTTGCCAAAAGTAAGCTCTCCTTCTAATTTTGTCACACAACAAACAAATGTTTTTGCTAAGAAAAAACTAAGTAAAATATATCATATAGGTAAAACTCTGGTTAGCAAATTGCTAGAAGCAATTACTCCACAAGATTCAGATCACTTGCATAATAATTGCTCTATTGAATATCAAAAAGAAATTGTGGCAATAAAAGAAGAAGGTGCATTAGTCTATTAATCATTTTAATTTTGAATTTCTATTTACGCTAGATATAATTAGTTTAATGATACATGATTGTTTTGCAAGATTTTCCTCTAAAAATATAATATGAATAGATAGTGTAGCTAATAATTAATGGAAAAAATATTAACACTAATAATAGATTTAATGACAGGGATTGTGAAATTGCAGCAGCTTCATCAAAGCTAATTGTATAAGGTACAATAAATGGCCAACTATATAATAATATTGTGATAAAATTTAACGATAAAAATAATGAGCAAATAAAAAATGGTGCTATTTCATAATCTTTTTTTATCGTGATGAACAAAGAAATTAATGTTATTATAGTAATTATTCCAATAAATATTATATAAAAATCAAAATTATGTAATTTATTGGGATCAATAAATTTAATCCACAAAGGTATAATAAATGCAAAAAATGTTATATATATAAATAAATATTTACATGTTTCTTTTGCCCAATTTTGTAGTTCATTGCATGTTTTCATAATAAGCCAAGTAGATGCATATGCACTATAACTGAATATAAGAGCTATAGATACAGTAATTGAAAATGAGTTTAAAAAATCAAAATAATTTCCTACGAATAAATTATTTTCTACACTAACACCTTGTACAAAAGAACCTAATATTAAACCTTGGCAAATTGTTGCAACAATTGATCCAAAATGAAAGGCATAATCCCATAATATTTTTCTATTAATAGTAGCTTTTAATCTAAATTCAAATGCAATACCTCTAAATATTAAAGCAAGTAACATTAATGTTAATGGTATATAAAAAGCTGGGCATAATATTGAGTATGCTAGAGGAAAAGCCGCAAATAATGCTCCACCACCAAGCACAAGCCATGTTTCGTTACCATTCCAAAATGGAGCAATTGATGCCATCATTTCATCTCGCGCATTATCATTTGGTGCAAATGGAAATAAAATTCCTATACCTAAATCAAAACCGTCAAGCAATATGTATAATAAAATTATAAAACTAATTATAACAGACCATGTTAAAGGTAAATTTATATAATTTGAAAAATCTATCATGAATATGTAATATTTTTATAAGTTTTTGATGGGCCAGACTTTATTAAATTTAATATATAATATAGACCAGCTCCAAATATTATTGAATATACTAATATGAAACATATTAAAGATGTTAGTATATATTCATGTGGCACAGGAGAAACCGCCTCTTTTGTTCTCATTAAATTATATATTATATAAGGTTGCCTACCTATTTCAGTTACAAACCAACCTGATAATATAGCTACAAAACCTGATGGCGTCATTAATATGCACCAATATTGAAATAATTTTGCTTTAAATAATTTTTGTCTTATATATAAATATAATCCAACAAAACTTGTTATTAGCATTAATATACCTATTCCTACCATTATTCTAAAACATAAAAACACAATTAATATTGGAGGTCTATCTTCTTTTTTCCATTCTTTTAGGCCTAGAACTTTTCCATTCCAGCTTCTTGTTAATATTAAACTCGCTAATTTTGGAATAGCAATGCTATATTCATTAATCTCTAAATCTTTATTAGGAATAGCAAATAATGTTAATTCAGCTCCATGCTTTGTATTCCATAAGGCTTCAATAGCAGCAACTTTTGATGGTTGATGTTTTAAACTATTAAGACCATGAAGATCTCCTACAAATAATTGCATAGGTGTAAAAATTAACATCATCAATAATGAAATTTTTAGCATAATTTTAGCATGGTCTCTATCTTTATTTTGCAGTAAATAATATGAGGCACTGCCAGCAATTACAAAAGCAGTAGTAATGAAAGCTGCAATAATCATATGAGAAAAACGATAAATAAATGAGGGATTAAAAATTATCTCATACCAATTAATAGGTATAAATATATTATCTATAATTGTATAACCTCTGGGGGTATGCATCCAGCTAACGGCAGATATTATCCAAAATGCTGATATTATAGTACCAATTGCAACTATGAGCGTAGAAATAAAATGCATCTTTTTTGTAACTTTCCCGTCGCCAAATAACATGATACCTAAAAATGAGGATTCTAGGAAAAAAGCAGTTAATACTTCAAGGCTTAAAAGAGGTCCTAATATATTTCCAGCTCTATATGAAAAACCTGACCAATTAGTGCCAAATTGATATGAAAGTGCTACTCCAGAAACTACACCCATGCCAAATGTGATAGCAAATATTTTTACCCAAAATTTATATATTTCATGATAAATATCTAAACCAGTCTTAAGCCACATAGCTTCAAATATTGCAAGCATACTAGCAAGTCCTATAGTAAAAGATGGAAATATGATATGGAAACTTACAGCAAATGCAAATTGTATTCTGGATAATATAATAGGATCAAAAGTCATGTTGATTTATATAGAATTAAAATATATCTATATCTAGACATTGAATTATGTATAAAATGTCTAGATATACTCATATATATTAATATAATAAATTATAATTGTGAAGCGTTAAAATTATGCAGCTCATGCTGCTAATTTTGCTCTAAGCAAATCAACTAATTTTGAAATAGCTTCTTGACATGTAATTTTTTCTAAGATTGATAATTCTGTTGCTAGTCTATTAATAGCAATTTCATAAATAGTACGTTCACTATAAGATCTGTCGCTATCAACATTTTTATACAGATCTCTTACAACTTCGGCAATTGCAACAATATTGCCAGAATTAATTTTTGCTTCATATTCTTGTGCTCTGCGACTCCACATTTTATTACCAGCTTTTGGTTTTCCAGCCAATGTTTCGTATATACTATGAACACCATCTTTTGTGACGAGAGTTCTAAGACCTGCTGCAGAGGCTCTATTTACAGGTACTTTAAGTGTCATTTTATCTAAAGGAAATACTATTACATATAATTCCATAGTAACATTTGCTACATTTTCTGAAATTATAGATATTATTTCTCCAACACCATGTGATGGATAAACTATCCTGTCACCTATTTGAAACTTTATATTTGTTTCCATAATTATTATTTACCTATGAAAGCGTGAAATAAATTTATATAATTAAACAGATTGAATAAATAGCTTGATCAGCTAATTCAAGTTTAATCATTTTTATATTTAAGATTGCTAAAATATATATATTAATTATATAGTCACTAACTATTTAGCTCGGCTATTATAGCATATTTTAATAAAAGTTAAAAGTTTCATATAAATTCATTATATTAACATGATAAAAATAATTTAATTACAATGTCAGATATGTTTGAATTTTTATAAATTTGTTGAACCAACTCCGTGGCAATATTTATATTTTTTACCACTATTACAAGGACATGATTCATTTCTAGAAATTTTTCCCCAACTGGAAGGATCTTGTGGATCTCTATTATTTATATCAACTTTTTTCACAATGGTTTTTAGTTTCGTCTCAATTACAACCCCAGTATTATACATGCTTAAAGCAGGATCTTCCCTTGTTTCATGCATTGTATTTTGTAATTTTTTATTTTTAAGAGATATAGCTTCTCTTTGTTCATTTGAAATATCTATATGAATATGAGAGATTCTTTCTACAAATAAACGTTTTAAATATTCCAGCATTTTTTCAAAGAAATTAAATGCTTCTCTTTTATATTCATTTAAAGGATCTTTTTGAGCATAAGCACGTAGAGATATACCTTGTCTTAAATGATCTAAATTATGTAAGTGATCTTTCCATACTTGATCTAAACTTGTAAGTAAAATATATTTTACAGCCTCATCCATCATTTCTTTTGTATAGAGACTAAGTTTATGTTGATATATTTCATCAACTATTTTATTTATAATTTCTATTGTTTCTATCTCTGTAACGTCAGCTTTATTAATTAATGTTTCATGATCAAATTTTATAGCAAATATTCTATGAAGTTCTGCTGATAATTCTTCAAGTTTCCAATCTTCTCTATATGAACCAGTTGGCATATAAATTAAAACAATTTCACGTACAATTTCATGTGACATATTATTCCAGAAATCAACACCATCATTTGCAGCAATAATCTCATTTCTTTGTTCGTAAATAATTTTACGTTGCTCATTCATTACATCATCAAAGCGTAATAAATTTTTTCTCATTTCATAATTATTTGCCTCAACTTTTTGCTGAGCTTTTTCAAGAGAACGGCTGATCATTGGATGGAAAATTGCTTCTCCATTTTTAAGTCCTAATGTTTTCAATATTCCAGATATTCTATCAGATGCGAAAATGCGCATTAAATCATCCTCAAGTGATAAGAAAAATTTAGTAGAACCAGGATCACCTTGGCGTCCAGCTCTACCTCTTAATTGATTATCAATTCTTCTACTTTCATGACGTTCTGTTCCAAGTACAAATAATCCGCCTGCTGTTAATACTTTTTCTTTCTCAATAACAAGTTCTTCTTTAATTTTTTCTACAGACTTCTTATATGAAATTTTCGATAATTTATCTTTATCTAACTGTTCTATTAACATATCTATATTACCGCCAAGCATAATATCAGTACCACGCCCTGCCATATTGGTTGCTATTGTGACAGCTTTATAACGCCCAGCTTGTGCTATTATATGAGCTTCTTGTTCATGAAATTTTGCATTTAATACATTATGTTTGATTCCATTTTTTTTTAATAAATCTGATAATATTTCTGATTTTTCAATACTGACAGTACCGACCAAAACTGGTTGACCACGTTCATAACAATCTTTAATTAATTTTAAAATAGCATCATATTTTTCAACTACAGAACCATATATTTCATCATCATAATCTTTTCGAGTTACTTTATTATGAGTAGGTACTGCTAGTACATCTAGATTATATATATCTTTAAGTTCGGCACTCTCTGTCATCGCAGTTCCAGTCATACCAGCAAGTTTTCTATATAATCTAAAATAATTTTGGAAAGTGATAGATGCTAAAGTTTGATTCTCATTTTGAATTTGTACCCTTTCTTTTGCTTCAAGTGCTTGATGTAGACCATCTGAATATCTACGTCCTGACATTACTCTGCCAGTAAATTCATCTATTATTTGAACTTTTCCATCGGCTACTAAATAATCTACATCTATTTTAAATAAAATATGAGCTTTTAATGATTGGTTAATATAATGAACAAGACCTAAATTTTCAAAATCATATAATCCTGTATTTTCTTTAATAAGAGCTGCCACTTTTAACATTGATTCAATATGTGTAATACCAATCTCATTCAAATTAACTATTTTTAATTGTTCATCCTTATCATAATCTTCTATATTAAGTTTCTTAATTAAAATATCTATCTGAGAATATAGTTCTGACTTATCATCAACGGGACCTGAAATAATTAAAGGTGTTCGTGCTTCATCAATTAAAATAGAATCTACTTCATCAATAATAGCGAAATTTAATGGTCTTAGAACTCTTGATTCATTACTATATTTCATATTATCTTTTAGATAATCAAATCCTAATTCATTATTTGTTGCATAGGTAATATCGCATGAATAGGCGTATCTTCTTTCATCATCACTCATTTGACCTATAATACAACCAACTGATATACCTAGAAAATTATATATCTTTCCCATCCAATTAGAGTCACGTCTTGCTAAATAATCATTAACGGTAACAACATGAACTCCTTTACCTGTAAGTGCATTTAGATAAACTGGTAATGTAGCAACAAGTGTCTTTCCTTCACCTGTACGCATTTCGGTAATCAGTCCATTATGTAGGATCAGTCCACCAACAAGCTGGACATCAAAATGCCTCATATTATGGACTCTTCTTGCAGCTTCTCGTACTACTGCAAAAGCCTCATACATAATATCATTTAAAGGAATGTTATTTGATAATTTTTCTTTAAATTCAATAGTTTTAGCACGTAGTTGATCATCTGAAAGAGTTTCTATAGAAATTTCTAATTTATTAATTTTTTCAACTTCTACAAATAGTTTTTTTATAGCCCTATCATTAGCTGTGCCAAAAATTTTACGAAAGAAGGATAACATCAATTACCTATTAAGTATTAAAGATTAATAACTAAATAATAATATAGTAGTGACTTAAATAGTCAATATCTTAACTTTTTGATATATTTTTTTAGAAAATCAAAATAAAGATTGACTTAATTTTAAGATTTTTCTATCTTTCTAAAAAGATCTTTATATTAAATTCTTTAAGACTATTTATTACAATGGGATAATCTATGTTTAAAAATAAATCAGATCTCACTAAACTATTTCCTATAGATAATTATAATCAAAAAGTTGAAAAATGGATTGATCCAACAAATAAGAATTATCATGATTCATTATTAACTGAAGACGAACAAAAAAATAAATTTAAACTATTTTGTGAAAATTATTTTGGTGATCTATCAAACTGGAGTCAAACTTATATTGATAATATATTAAATAAATCTTTTCCAAATGATATCAAATCTATTTTAGTCAATAGAATTACTCAATTTACTAATGAAGAAGAAAATAATATTGGATATGGAGAAAATTTTAGACCATATAATATAGAATGGATAAATAATATAAAATTAAATATTAATGTAGAGCTATTTAAAGATTTAAAATATGATAAAAAAAATCGCGCAATAGCAACAGATAATTTGCATGTGAGAATATTACCATCGATGGATGTATATTTCTACGATTCGTCGATAGGAGGACAGGGATATCCATTCGATCTTTTACAGGAATCAGCTATTTATATAGGTACGCCATTATATATTATCGGAACATCGAAAGATGAGCAATGGTCTCTTGTAATAGTTAATGAGTCTATATCATTTGTATTGAGTAAATATATAGCAAATGTTAGTGATGAATTCATAAGTGAGTGGAAATATGTTGCTTCATCTTCTATATTGGCTGTTAGTAAAACTAATAGTAATATTCTATCGAGTGATTATAATTTTTTAACAGAAGCTTATATTGGTTCTCTATTTCCTCTAGTGGATGAAAATATTGATCATTATCATAAAATAATAATACCTATCAAATCAGATAATATTGCTAAGACAAAATATGTTTTAATAGAAAAAAATAATGCGTCTTTAATGCCAGTGGTAATATCACCTTCTAATCTTTCTCAGATTATTACTAGTTTACATAATCTTCCATATGGTTGGGGTAATTTATATTTTTATAATGATTGTTCATCGGAATTGAAAAATTTATTTACACCATTTGGTATATTTTTACCTCGCAATTCTGCGGATCAATTGTCTGCAGGTTATGTTGTCGATTTAACTGATTATTCGCCATATGAACGAATAAATTATCTGCTCAAAAATGGAAAAGCCTTTTTAACTATAATCTATATAGAAGGTCATGTTTTTCTTTATATTGGTAATGATAAAAACAATCCTATGACATATCAAAATATATGGGGTTTAAGATCTAGAACTGATAAAAATGCTAGATATATTATAGGATCTTCAGTATTTTTACCATTATTATTATCATATGATGATGAACAAGATGCAATTTCTTTAGCAGATAAAAAATATTTTAAACTTATATATTTGGCTTAATTATTCTAGCAACAATATAATTATGTAACATTAATCCTTTATCTGTAAGTTTAATAATATCATCATTGATGATTAGTAAATCAGCTTCTTGATATTCATTTATTATTCTCATATTTAAAATTTCTTCAAGTTTTAAGCTTGTTTTTTGTTCTAATCTTTTTATGCTAATACCATTATTAATACGAAGTCCCATCATAATAATTTCAGTAACCATTTCATCTTTTGTTAAAATATGATCAGATTGTGTAGAATGTCCTATATCATTAACCATTTCAAGCCAACTACTAGGATTATGTTTCATCATAATAGCTCGTGATTTTGAATTTTCTATGATTCTACTATGAGCTCCAGGTCCTATACCTAAATATGTTTCATAATTCCAATAAGTTAAATTATGCAAACATTCTTGACCTATTTTGCAATAATTAGAAATTTCATATTGTTCATATGATAAAGATTTTAAATATTCATTTGTAAGTTCATACATATCAGCTGCTAAATCTGACTTTGGAATAGTTAAATTACCTTCATTAAACATTTTATAAAAAACTGTACCTTTCTCTATCATTAATTGATAAAGTGAAATATGACCATTAGCTAGTTTCATACCTTCATGAAGTTCATTTTCCCATTCTTTTAAAGTTTGTGAAGTTCTTGCATATATTAAATCAAAAGATACTCTGTTAAAAATTTGATTTGCCTTATTAACTGCATATATTGCAGTATTTTTATCATGTGCTCTACCTAAAAATTTTAAAGATTCGTTATTTAAAGATTGAACACCAATAGAAATGCGATTTATTCCAGCTGATTTAAATTGTTTAAATTTTTCTACTTCAAATGATGATGGATTAGCTTCTAATGTAATTTCTGTATTTTTATCAATTAAAGCATAAGATGATATTTTTTGTAGAATAGCTTCTATAGTACTCGGCTCCATAAGAGATGGTGTACCACCTCCAAAAAAAATAGAACTTATATATTTGCCTTTAATTATATAGCTAAAATGCTCTATTTCTTTTTTATATGAAATTAGCCACATATCATGATCTACAATATTCATAACATGTGAATTAAAATCACAATATGGACATTTTTTTATACAAAATGGCCAATGTATATATATCGCACAAGATTTATTAATCAAAATTTAAACGCTCATTATCTTTTTATTACAATAGTATTAGCAATTTTATCATGCAATGCTTGACTTTTTTTAGAAAATAAAATTGACCATATACCTATAAATGATAGAAAATAACCAAAAAATCTTTTCACACAATTAAATTTTGATGGTGCTTCTAAACTATCTTCATCTACTATTTTAATTCCAAGTAATATTTTACCTATAGTTGTTCCGCTATAAATCCATGAACCAATAAAATAAATTGCCATAATAGAAATATTAAAACAAAATGATAAAAATATCATATAGAATAAATTACTTCCACTTAAACTTACTGCACATTCTTGAATTCCAATTGCAACAATCTCTGTATTATTTATATCAATATTATTTAATATAAAATAATCTCTACAAAAATTTGATATAAGAAAATTTGAAATAAATTGCATTATTGGTGATGAGAAAAAAGACAATATAAATAAATCAATAGTTGTTGCAAATATTCTTGGAATGAATTTAGCATATATAATTTGTTTTTTCATATTAAGTTATTATTTTAATTTATATTCTATATCAAACTCTAATTTACCACCACCAACTATAAAAACATGTAGATCTACAGGATTCTTTCCATTTTGTAAGAATGGTAGTAAATCTATATTTTCTCTAGAATGTCTTTTGTAAGTATCAAAATATCTGACCATATAATCAAGAGTGTTAATTGGAGTCATTTGAACATTAGTACGTCCCATCATTAAAAAATTATTTTTATCAAAAGATCTATCATTAATTATTTTGTTTCCTAATGATGGAATGTAAATTTCTAAAGGATCAGCTGATACAACTCCAGCATTAATTGACATTACGTAATAATCATCATATAAAATTCTCTTGAGTTTGAAATATTCTAATTTTGATATATCTGTTACATTAATATTAAAACTAAAATCTGCCCGTCTATCCCATCCAGTTGAATAATCTGCATTATTAGTTTTATCTTGATCAAGATAGAATTTAAACGTTCCTATTTTAGTTTTTGCATCATATTGACTAGGTGTTGAATATGTAAAATTAATTCTAGGTCTATCTTTTGGCAAATTTGGATCTTGAAAATATGTATCAAAATTATGTTCAATATTTGAGATTTTAACTTGATTTATTGGAACACATGTAGCATTATTTTTAATATTATCCCATTCTACAGATTTTGTTTCAATTTTAGATAGACAATAACGTTGAAGTGGTTGTCCATCTGTAGTTTGATAATCTTGCTTGCATTGTCCTGTTGCAATTTCGCCAATTTTTGTATTTGGCCAAGTTGCATTACCACTAATATCTGTAGCGAGGTCAATAGATTTACAAGTAGGTGCTTCTAAAATTTTAGTACATAGACCACGTTCTATTTCCGTTTTATTACGAATTGCAGATTTTTTATCATCATATACATCTTTTTTATAAAATTGAGAATCAGATAATATTGGTCCAAGATCTTTCGATGGAATGATTCTATCATCAGGATTATAGGAGACTAAACATATATTTTTAGGAAAGTCACCTGTATAACATATGTTAGAAGATGAGCATTCCCTTATTTTAAAATTTCCAAATCCCATTATTGAAGAACAATTTGCATCTAGAGAACTACATTCTGTAAGATTTGGATATTTTTTAAATATATTATTAAAGTCAACACAATCTACGATATCATTATTAAGTAATTTTGTTAAAACGCAATTTTTATCCGATATTCCTGGTAAACATGTATTAGAATTATTATTATTTTCTGGTATAGCACAAATATGTGAGGCTCCTTGAATATAAACTCCATCTTTAGTTTCTAAACCATTTAAATATTTTGCATTCGTAAGTTTATTATTCTTATCAATAGGTTTTGCTCCATTTTCATATATTCCAAAAATAGTTTTAGGTCCAAAGGCTCTATCTCCAAAATAAGGCATAGCATTATATGTTTTTTCAGTTTGTTCAATAATTTGAGAAGAAAAACTTAAACCAGCTAAGTAGATTTTTGGTATAATAGCTCCTCTTTGAGGAGTTGGATTACTATGTATGGATAGTGGTTCTATAATAGTACTCGTTGTATAATTATCTGCGATAATGGATAATATTGCTTGAGGTGTATAATAATTATTATTATAACAAGATCTTACGTTAAATTTATTATATTGACTACAGTCAGATACTGTTATTTTATAATTTTCCATTGATCTTGTTATGCAACCAACCAAAGAATTATCACTAAAATTATACACACATATTTCACTAGGTTTTTGTTCATAATCATTAAATTTAGTAGGAACAGAAACTATTCGTGTAGTAAATCTTTGTTGTGCACCATTTGATATATCAGTTAGTAAAAAATCACTGCTAATTGGAGTAAGTTTATTTTGATTTTGATCATATGGATATGTGAGTTTAATATCTGCATATGAGTTCATATTAACTCCGTATATTTTTTGACAAATACCACTATTTGCACTTATAGCAGATGTACAATCTGGCATTTTTTTAGTTGGATAATCTATATAAGATACATAATAATTTGTAGGTGAATTTTTATTAGTTCCTCTAGAATAAATCAATCTAACTTCCTTAGGAGCATTTTTAATAGAAGTTTTAACACAAAATCTTGAATCACTAGAATCATTACATATAGGTATTACAGAATCATTATATTCAGATAATATTGCTGGAATATTTTGCAAACCAACACATTTATCCGTTTTGTAAGGATCCTCATTATTTGTGCATAATCTAACATCATAATCAAAAGAAACTCTTATAACATTATTTATAATATTATTCTGTAATTTAGATATAACGCAATTAGAAGTCATATCTTGTCTAAAAATATTGCTATTAGGATATTTCTCAGTACAAATTTTTTGTACTGATGCCATTGAGGTTGGAATCGATAGTTTAGGACAATATGGTGGTGGCATTGCCCCAAGTGGTAATTCTACACATCCATAAATCTGCGAACTTACTACTCCATTTAATGAACCTACAGATTTTATAATTTCTTTAAATAGACTATCAAATAGGTTCGTTAATATAACAACATATTCCATAATTTTTTGTAAAACATCTAATCCTGGTACATTATATACACCTAATAATTCCATTAATTTTGATATTAATCCAGCTGGAGAAATTGCTAATTTCACATCTATAATTAAAAGTAATACTCTTGCTACCGGAGCTAATTTATCCGTTTTGTGCAATGGTTGGTAGGTCGGATTATAATCCATTGGATCTGCTATAGATCCAAGATCAAGAGTTATAAGACTTGGATCATCATAAGCACAAAATTTAGGTCTTCTATAATCTTCTTTTTTAATATTTGAATTTTGGAAGATTTTATTTAATTGATCAATTTCATCTTCGCCTTTTAAATTTAAATGAACATCATTTGTATATCCCATTTCAGCGGGAGTATCAGATTCACCAGTTTTTGTTGATTTGACAAGAGGGGATGCTATACGACCACACATTCTAGTTAGTGGAACACCATAAGGAGTTGGGAATATTTTACAATCTCCATGTCCTTGTAAGTCTTGTGTAAAAGGCCAGCAGGCACCAGCATTGCAAGCTTGAGAAACTATAGTAATTACTGGAGTAAAATAACTAGATTGGTTTGTTGCTTGAGCGCAAACTTTAAAATAATAGATATTAGGTGTACTTGGAAAATCAAATTGTTCTAGACATGTTCCGCTACGTCCATCTTCTTTATTATAAGGAGGACATAATCTATTTGGAGAAAATGTTTTTACGTTCCCTCCCCATTCTTCTCTAATATCATTTTGAAACGCTCCGCAAGTACTATTAACTAAATCATCCCATATATTTGCAAAAATATTACAAGAATTTAGTGATATTAATAGAAAAATATATATTTTAAAAATATTATTAAACATTATTCCGCGTCAAATTTATTATATAAATGTTGTAACCAATTATTAACTTCTCCAGGATATTCTTTTACTATTTCATTCCATATTTCTATATCTTTGTCTTTTGACAATAAAATTCTAACAATATTATTAAAAGCTGAAATACTAAGTTCTAAAATTATAGATTCTTCATTTTGTGTAAATAAAAATACTCTAGAAGTGACAGAAAATTTAGACAATCTTGATATTTCTAAATTATTTAACCATAAATTATTTGTTAATTTAATATAAGGCATAGTAATTTTAGTAGTAATATTTTTTAATAATAATTCAAATTGTGGATTGTTATTTTGTTCTATAGATGCAAAATTTGCATTACATAATAATATTCCATAATCTTTTTGCAAATCTAAAAATATATTGTTTAAAATATTTTGAAATATATCTATTTTAGAAAATAAATGTAAATCATCTAAAATTAAAATTTTATTTTTATTACAAACTACATTAAAATGATAATTTATTGCATATATGAGGCCTGTTGTAATACTGATATTTATATTCATATACTCCTCTCAAATTAAATCTTGAAATTTCTGTATAAATTCTGTAAAATTAT
>DYTE01000009.1 GCA_020726135.1 Rickettsia conorii | reverse complement strand
GTAAATTTATATGCAAATCAAAAATTTGTTTAAGAAAAAATATAAATATGATTTTTCAAAAATTTGATAATGTAACTTAGTGATTAAAATAATATTGATATATTAATTATTATAATTATAAGGTTTAAATTAATATGGAAACTAAATTAATCTATTCAAAATACTCAAATTCATTGTCACAAAATCTAACTATTAAGTCAATAGAAAATAATAACGTCTTAATAGAAGGTTATGCAACTGTTTTTAATATTCCTGATGCCCATAATGATGTTATCATTAAGGGAACCTTTAATAAAATATCTAGTAATAATATTAAATTATTATGGCAACATAATAGTGATATGCCTATAGGCATAGTTAATTCCTTAATTGAAGATGATTATGGGCTAAAAATTACTGCAACTATTAACAATAGAATTCAATGTGGATTAGAAGCAATAGAGCTAATATCTAGTGGAGCTTTGGATGGTTTATCTATTGGATTTTATATAAAATTAAGTCAGTATAACAAACTTGGTGAGAGAATTATACAAAAGGCAGAATTGGTAGAAATTAGCATTGTTACTTTTCCAGCTAATAAACATGCAAAAATTTCATATGTTAGAAATCATAAAAAGGATAATAATATGGATACAGAACTTATAACAAAAGAAATTGATAATATGAATATAAAAATGAATCTATTTACTGAAAAAATGAATATGATGGATACAATTTTAACAAGACCAGATGCGCCAGATTCTGCTAGACATGAGTGCAAAACAGATTTTAATAATTATATTCGTACTGGCAATCAATTAAATTTAATGCAAAAATCCTTAAGCTCTTCTGAAGATGAAGCTGGTGTTATAGTTGTGCCTAGTTTATATAATAATATAATCACTCAAATTAATGCAAGATCACCAATGAGACAATTAAGTTCATGCGATACAATATCTACTAATGCTTTAGATATCATCATTGAGAATGGTAGTTTTGCTGGTGGTTGGATTGGAGAAACAGAAAATCGAGATACAACGGTAACACCAAAACTTATTCAACATAGAATATTTGTGCATGAATTATATGCTCAGCCAAAAGCAAGCCAAGCATTACTTAATGATTCTGCATTACCTATTGAAAATTGGTTAATAGATAAATTACAAGATAGTTTTGTTAGGGCTGAAAATGAAGCATTCATACATGGTGATGGTAAAAAGAAACCTAAGGGCATTTTATCAAAAGATCATAAAAAAATAGATATAATGGAAATGAAAGAAAATATTACAGCTTCTAAATTACTTGATATGATTAGCATGTTGGATGAAGAATATTTACATAACGCCACTTTTATGATGAATAGAAGAACTTTAGCGGAAGTGCAGAAATTGCAAGATGGAAATGGAAGATTTATTTGGCAACAATCAATAAGTGAATCTTTAAAACAAACTATTTTTGGGATACCTGTAGTTTGTTGTGCACATTTAGATTCTATAACAAATAATTCTATATTCATAGTGTTGGCTGATTTTAAGTCAGCTTATAAAATTGTTGATAGAGCTAATATTAATATTATGCGTGATCCATATACGGACAAACCTTTTGTAAAATTTTATGCAGTCAAACGTGTAGGAGGTGATGTAATCAATCAAAATGCTATAAAATTTGCTAAATTTATTGCTGCTTAATCTAAAATTATAATGGAGCATATTTATGTTTACAAAAGAAATATTTCAAATTATATCAATATCTAATATCAATATTTGCTCACTTGATGAGATAAAAAATTATATGAGAATTATTGGAGATCATGATGATAAATTAATTGAAAATTTAATAGATAGTGCCACACATGTTTGTGAGAATTTTACAAAACTTAGTTTATTTGATAGAGAGATAAAATTCACAACTTATTTAGCTGGCAAAAAAAGTTTTGATTTAAAATATGCTCCATTAACAAAAATATTAAAAGTTCATTTAAAAAATGAGAATAATGAGATTATTTTATCTGAAAATGATTATATTATTGATTATGACATTCCTTCTATTATTCTAAAAGAATCATTTTATAACGTGAAATTAGAAATTAAGTATATTGTTGGTTTTGATAAAAATATACCAACATCTATAAAACATGGTATTATGATGCATGTAGAAGAAATGTATGATCGTGATTTAGTACATTCTACATCCTTATCATTTGGAATAAGAAATCTTTATATGCCATATAGGAGATTAGCATTATAAGTTTGTATATTAAAAGATTTAATGAGAATATTGGTGGGCGATAGTGGACTCGAACCACCGACCTCTACGATGTCAACGTAGCGCTCTAACCAGCTGAGCTAACCGCCCTTTGAATTTATGAATAGAAATAGCACAAATATACTATAGTATATACAGTGAGATATATTAATTTTCAAGCTTTTTTTAATTTTGTTCTAAATAAAATTATTAGAAATTATTGAAATTATTGAGAAAACTGGGGGTAAAAATTTTAATAGCGCAATGATGCTGCTCCAAAATAATTACCTTGAAACATTTTAACACCAAGTTCTAATAATTTTTTTTCTATCAATTCATTTTCTACAAATTCAGCAACAATATCTAAATTAAGTTTTTCTCCTATATCAACTATTTTTTTTACAAAATATTGACTATCAGAATTAGTTAATATATCTCTGACATAAGCTCCATCTATTTTAATTACATCTATTTTTAAATTTTTTAATTGAGTAAAAGATGTAAAACCAGATCCAAAATCATCTAAGGCAAATTTACATTGATATTTTCTTAATTCAAAAATAAATTCATTTACATTATTAAAATTATTATTAATAGATGTTTCTGTTATTTCTATCATTAATCTATTGCCAACAGCATATTTTTTTAATAAATTAATAGCTAAATCCAATAATAATTTATTTAAAATTCCTTTATTTGATATATTAACAGCTAAAATTAAATTAGGGCATAAATATAATTCTTTAATAGCCATTTCTAAAACTACTTGATCTAAATAATAATTTAAATTTTGTATTTCTGCTTCTGCAATTATTGGTCCTATAGAAATATAATTATTTTCTTTATCAGGAATTCTAAGTAAACATTCATAATGGTCAATACTATAATCTTTTGCGCAAATTATTGGTTGATATGCAAAAATAGCATTACGCATTTTAAGTGATTTTCTAAATAAATTTACATTAATATTTTGTTGTTTTATAAAAGCTAAATTGTAAATTTTTGAATCATAATTTCTGTAATATAGATTATCAATTTTAATTGATGATAACCATTCTAATATATTTAATATATTTTCTATATTATTAGCAAATTTAGGAAATTCTATACTAGCAATAATACAATTAAAATAGCACCAATCATATATTGGATGTTCATATAATTGTGTAGAAGAATAAATTTTATACATTAATTCTTCAAGAAATTTATTATCAATTATTGGTAATATAAGTAATATTTTATTGTCCAATTTATGAAGCGAAAAATCATCTTTATATTCTAACATTATTTGGTGTATTATATTATTTAGATCGTTGATAAAAGAATATTTCTCTTGAGTCAAGGCATCAAGCTCTGCTTCATTTAATATTTTAATTAAAATGCAGTATCCAGAATCTTTTATATTGATTTCTTTTTGTAAATATTGTAATTTCATTTTCAAATCAGATATTGAATTATAATTACTGATTCTAATATGTTTTTATATATAATGTAAATAAAATTATTCAAAATAATGCAAAGAATAGACAAAATAAAATTATTGTTATCAATCCTTGATTTAACTTTTTGTGAAATTATAGATGAAACGCCAAGACATGCAGGACATATTAATATATCTGAAGACCAATTACAGACACATTTAATTCTTAATATATCATCAAAAAATTTTAAAGGAAAGACAGATGTGATGATACATAGGACTATATATGGTCTTTTGCAAGAAGAATTTAATAATGGATTACATGCTTTATCAATTAATATAGTTGAAGAAAATTAACTATATGATATATGATAACGTTAGATTGATGTTATATATGATATATTTTTTTTAAATTAAAGAACTAATCAGCAAAAATCCAACAAAATTATTTGATTTAAATCTTTTTAAGCAATTATTTTTATCATATATGTTTAAACTATAAATTTGCCAAAATAATATTAAGCTAGTTAAAGTTAGTAAATAATAATTAACAGGAATTTTTGCTAATCTTGTTGAAAATATAAATAATAAAATAAATAATATATAAAATATATATAAGAAATATAATTTATTTTTTATTAATATTGAAAATGATTTTACACCTATTTTAATATCATCATCATAATCCATAAATCCATAAATAGTGTCATATCCTATAGTCCAACAACAACAACTAATATACATTAAAATAGCACTAAATGACAAATTATCACGAATCATAGAATATGATATAAGACAACCAAGATTAATTGTTAGCCCTAAAAATATTTGAGGAAAATATGTAAAACGTTTCGTGAGAGGATAAATTATCATCATACAAAATGCTAATATTCCTAAATAAATAGCTGTTTTTGTAGCTATTAATAAAATAATTAAACAAAATATCAATAAAATAATTAGTAGAATTACTGCAGCGAAAATACTTAAGGAATTATTAGCAAGAGGTCTATTTTTAGTACGTTCAACATTTTTATCAAATTCTATATCACATATATCATTAATAATACAACCAGCACTACGAGCTAGAATTGCGCCTATAAAACATAATATAATAGTTACTATAGTATAAAAACACATGTTTTTAGTTAAAAAAATACCAAAACATGCAGGAAAAAAACTAATGAGAAATCCAGTAGGATTCTTTAATCTTATAAGATCTAAATATAAATTTAATTTGCTGATAGAAAATATATGCATTATATTATAATTTTAACAATTCATATTATTTAACTTAATGAAACTCATCACTTGGAATATCAATTCAATCAGAATTAGACTTGATCTCATTAAAAAACTTACTATAGAACATAATCCAGATATTATTGCTTTACAAGAGATAAAAGTAGAGAATCATTTATTTCCAGTCAATGAGTTAATGAATATGGGGTATAAATATATCTATTATTCCGGTCAAAAATCATATCATGGAGTTGCAATATTATCTAAAATTGAGGCTAATTCTTACTTTAGTTTAGAATTATATAATGATGAAAAAAGACATATAGCAATAAAAATTGGTGATGTAGAGATACATAATTTTTATATTCCATCTGGCGGTGATGTACCAGATATAAATATTAATGCTAAATTTAAACATAAGCTCGAATATATAAAATTAATAGAGGATTGGTTTACTACTAATAGATCAATTAATGATCAATTAATTTTGATGGGGGATTTTAATATTTCACCATTTGAACATGATGTTTGGTCTAGTAAACAATTACGCAATGAAATTAGCCATACTGATATTGAACGTGAATTATTGATTAAATTTCAGAATTCACTAAATTTTATAGATAGTTGTAGGCATTTTGTGCCATATGATCAGAAATTTTATAGTTGGTGGAGTTATAGAAACAAAGATTGGCGTAAATCAAATAGAGGTCGTAGGCTTGATCATGTTTGGGTGAGCAATAATTTAAAAAATAATATGAAAGAAATTTTTAATATATCAGATGCCAGAAGCTGGAATAAACCATCTGACCATATTCCTTATGGTATGATTTTAAATTCAAAAAATTTTAATAAATAATATAGATGTTCTTAAAATATATAGATTCAAAGAAATTTTTTAAACTACCAATTTCATTGATTATATTAATTAATATAATTGCATATATTGGTTTTATAGTATTATATTCAGCATCGAATTTAAATATTTATCCTTGGGCATATAAGCAAATAATAATTTTTTCTATATTTTTTCCTTTATCCATATTAATTTCATTATTAAATATCAAAATAATCTTTAGATATGCTTATATATTTTACTTTACAATATTAATATTATTATTTTCTATCGAGCTATTTGGTTATGTAGCAATGGGCGCAAAGAGATGGTTAAATTTAGGTTTTATGCGTATTCAACCATCTGAAATGGCCAAACTTGCAATTATATTGATGTTATCACGATATTTTCATGAATTATCATATGAAGATTTCAAAAAAATACATAAAATTATTTTACCAATTATTGGAGTAGCTATTCCATCATTATTAATAATAAAACAACCTGATTTAGGTACAGCGATAATTTGTATATTAGTTTCTATTATCATTTTTTTTATTATTGGATTTAAAATTAAGAATTTTATTATAATGGGATTAATAGCATTATTTTGTATGCCTATAGGTTGGAATATGATGCATGAATATCAAAAAAAACGTGTAGAAATTTTTCTCAATCCTGAAAAAGATCCACTTGGAGCTGGTTATAATATTATTCAGTCTAAAATAGCAATAGGATCTGGAGGAATTTTTGGAAAAGGTTTGTCAGGAGGAACACAAAGTCATTTAGATTTTTTACCAGAACATCAAACTGATTTTATTTTTGCTACTTTTGTAGAAGAGTTTGGTTTTATTGGTGGTGTTGTTTTGTTAATATTATATGGAGCTATTGTTATAATATCTTTGACTATAGCAATTAATTCAAAATCTATTTTTGGAAAACTTTTAGTAGTAGGCATTATATCAATATTTTTTAGTCATGTTATTATTAACATTTTTATGGTTTTAGGATTGTTACCTGTTGTTGGAATACCTCTACCTCTTGTATCATTTGGAGGTACTATTATGGCTTCAATGTTACTGGGCTTTGGCCTTATTATGAATGTTTCTATATATAGAAATGTAAAATTATAATGAAACCACAATTATTGAAAATTGTGGTTTAAAGAAATGTCTAATCATTATTCTCTTCTTCATTTGTTGTTTCAGCGCCATCTATAATTAGAGAAGCAGAAATTACTTTATCATTAGGATCATTCTTGAATAATATAACTCCAGTGGTATTGCGTCCTGTTGTTCTAACATTATCAAGTTTACATCTAATTAATTTACCATTTACAGTAATTAACATCAATTCATCTCTGTTCGAAACTGGTGTAACTGCAACTACATCACCTGTTTTATTTGATGAATTAATATTTATAACTCCAGTTCCTCCACGATTAGTAACACGATATTCAAATGCTGAAGATTTTTTACCAAAACCATTCTCTGTAGCAGTAAGTATGAATTCTTCAACTTGAGCCATTGCAATAATTCTTTCATGGCTTAGGTTAACTCCAAGATTATTTGAATCAAATTCTTCACCATTAGATATTGCTAATCTTTTTTCAAGATCGATTGATAAATATTGCTCTCTCTCTTCAGCATCAGTTTTAATGGTTTTAAGGACAGTCATTGAAATTACTTTATCAAGTGAGCTAAGCTTTATACCACGAACTCCATCTGATGTACGGCTTTTAAATAATCTGACGGCAGACACTCCGAATCTAACGGCTTTACCATGTTTTGTTGCTAATAATATATCATCATTTTCTTCGCATACTTTAACATTGATTAATCTATCATATTCTTCAAGTCTAATTGCAATTTTTCCATTAGCTTGTATTTTTTTAAAATCAGATAGATCATTTCTTCTAACATTACCCTTTGCTGTCGCAAACATAATATTTAAATCGTCCCAGTTAGTTTCATTTTCTGGCATTTTCATTATGTTAGTAATTACTTCACCTTCCTTTAAAGGAAAAATATTAATCATAGGTCTACCTTTTGTTTGAGGTGTACCTATAGGTAATTTATAAAGTTTTAAACTATATACTTGCCCTAAATTTGAAAAAAATAACAATGGTGTATGAGTCGATCCAACAATAACTTGAGTTGTAAAATCTTCATCTCTCATAGATAGACCTGATCTACCTTTGCCACCTCTATTTTGAGCTCTATATGTTGCAAGTGGAACTCGTTTAATATAACCACTTAATGTAACAGTAACAACCATTTCTTCTTTTGGTATTAAATCTTCTATATCTTGTTCAAATTCACCAATTTCAATAGATGTTAATCTTTCTGTAGCAAAATTTGTTCTTACATAGAGTAATTCTTCTTTTAATATAGACAATAATTTATCTCTAGAATCCAAAATTTCTAAATATCCTTTAATTTCAATTGATAAATCATTTATATCTTTTAAGATTTTATCTTTTTCCATTCCAGTTAAACGTTGCAATCTCATTTCTAATATTGCTTTTGCTTGTAACTCACTAAATGAACAGTAATTTTTGTCATATATTAATGATTTATCATCTATGATTTTCATCATATCCATTACAAATTCAGCGTTCCATTTTTTATTCATTAATGATTCTTTAGCAAATAGAGGATCTTTGGCTGCTTTTATAATTGAAACAATCTCATCAATATTACTTACTGCAATAATTATTCCAAATAAAATATGAGCCCTATCTCGAGCCTTATTTAGCAAATATATAGTACGTTTTGTAATAATTAATTCTCTAAATTTTACAAAAGCTACAATTACTTCTTTTAGATTCATAACTTTTGGCATCCCATTATCAAGAGCAAGCATTATAACGCCAAAACTTGTTTGTAATGAAGTATATGAATATAATTGGTTAAGGATCACAGCTGAATTTGCATCTTTTTTTAATTCTATAACAATTCTAATGCCTTTTTTATTAGATTCATCTCTAAGATCAGATATATTCTCAATACGTTTTTCTTTTACTAAATCAGCAATTTTTTCTACTAATTTTGCTTTATTTACAGCATATGGTATTTCAGTAATTATTATGGATTCTCTATTATTAGCAATGGATTCAATTTCTGTCTTACCTCTAATAATAATGCTACCGCGACCTGTTAGGTAAGCTGACCTTATACCAGACATTCCCATTATAGTTCCGCTAGTTGGAAAATCAGGTCCTTTAACACATGATAATAAATCTGATATTTCTACATCTTCATTATCAACATACATACAGCAAGCATCAATTATTTCTCCAAGATTATGAGGAGGAATATTAGTTGCCATACCAACTGCAATACCACTCGTACCATTAACAAGCAAATTTGGAAACATTGCTGGAAGAACTTTTGGTTCTATTTCCAAACCATCGTAATTTGGAATAAAATCAACTGTTTCTTTATCTAGATCCTCTAATAAATTATGTGAAATTTTTGAAAGTCTAGATTCTGTATAACGCATAGCAGCTGCAGAATCACCATCAATAGAACCGAAATTACCTTGCCCATCAACAAGAGGTGCTCTTAGAGCAAAATCTTGTGCCATACGAACAAGTGAATCATACACAGCTGTATCACCATGAGGATGATATTTACCTATCACATCACCAACAATTCTTGCTGATTTTCTATGTTGTTTATTGGCTGTATATCCAGCTTCATGCATTGCATATAATATTCTACGATGAACAGGTTTAAGACCATCGCGTACATCAGGTATTGCTCTACTTACAATTACGCTCATAGCATAATCTAAGTATGATCTTTTCATTTCATCTTCTAAGTTTATAGGTATTAAACTATCAAAATTATTATCTTCTTCGTTATTCACAATATTAATCCTATGTTACAAAAGTCTATTCTAAAATATTTGAATTTTTCATTTTTAATTTTTTGAAATGTTACTTCAATTCTTTCTCTATTGCTTCTGATATAGATTCAAAAGAATAGGTTTTAATTTTTTTTCCATTAATAAAGATAGAAGGAGTTCCTGCAAATTCAGGATGTATTGCCACTTCCTTAGTATTTGAAATTAATACAGATATAATATCTTTTCTTGCTAAACATTCATTAAATTGTTCTTCAGAAATGCCACCAATTTTCCCTATAAATCTTAAAGCATCTCTATATCCTGAACTATATGCCCATTGCATTTGTTTTTCAAGTAATATGGTTTGAAAATCAGTAAAACTCTTTTTATTCCCTTTGCAACGAGCAATTATTGCTGCATCCATATCTTGTTTTGTTCCAATAAATTCACGTACAACATAACCTATTTTTCCAGTATCAATATATGCTTCTTTAATTTTAGGAAAAATATCACTATGATAATGATGACAATGATAACAAGTAAAAGAAAAATATTCCACTAGTTGAATTTGAGAATTTTTATTACCAAAAAATATATCTATATCATTTAGTTTAAATAATTTTTCAATTGCTGAATTATTTTCCACTGGTATTTTATCTAAATTATCAATAACAACTTTCCCTTCTATATCACTATTTTCAAATTTATCTTCATGATTTTCTTTCTCACCATCTATAGTTTGGGCTTGAATAATTTCTATAGGTTGTGATATATCTATTTTTTTTAATTCATAGCGCTTTAATAGAAAAAATATTCCGATTATGATTACTATAAATACTAAAAATTTTTTATTCATTTGTTTTTGTTTTGAGTTATAATTTTTGTTGTTACATTATTTTTTGCTTCTATGCGTTTTTCATAATTAGATACGAGTAATATAGCCTGATCTTTTGTTAATGACAAAAAATCATATTCTTTTGGAATACGCACAAATTTATCACCATATTTCAGATATGGCCCAAATCTACCATTATTAACTAATATTTCTTCTTGATTAACAGGATGGTTACATATTGAAAATGGTAAGTTCAAAAGAGTTAGTGCTTTCTCAATAGTAATATTTTCTGGTATTAAGGACAATGGTAAACTAGCTCTTTTTGGTTTAGAAATAGGTATTTTTTTAACGCGAGTTTTTTTAGTTTTTTTAACTAAATTTGTTATTTCTGGAACAATTTCTTCAGTATTCTCTACAACAATATTTGTACTAACATTTCCATATTGAACATAAAAACCAAAAGGACCTTTTTTTAAATAAATATCTACGCCATTATCATCTTGTCCTAATATTTTATCTTCTTCATGTGAAGCATTACTAGATTTATTATCATGAATCTGTTTTTTAAAATTACATTCAGGATAATTATCACATGCTAAAAATGCACCAAATTTTCCTAATTTTAGTTTTAATTTTCCATTATCACAACTACCACAATTACGTTTTTTATTAGATTCTGATTCTTCTCCAAATAAATGATAATCTAATTCCTGTTCCAAATAATCTAATATTTCTGTAATTTTTTGTTGACTTACTAATTCTATATTATCATTAAAATCTTTCCAAAAATTTCTTAATAATTCTTTCCAATCAAGTCTTCCTGCGGCTACATCATCCAATTCATTCTCTAAACTAGCTGTGAAATCATATTCAACATATTGTTTAAAGAATCCTTTTAAAAATGTAGTAACTAAACGACCTCTTTCTTCTGGAAAGAAACGTTTTTTATCAAAACGTACATATTTTCTATCTTGTAATACGGAAATAATTGGCACATAAGTTGATGGTCTACCTATCCCAAGTTCTTCCATCTTTTTGACTAAACTAGCTTCATTATATCTTGGTGGAGCTTCGGTAAAATGTTGAGCTGGTAATAATTTATCTATTTTTACTTCTTCTAATTCAGTAAGTTTCGGTAACATTTTTTCATTTGCAGCTTCATGATCAGATGTATCATGATATATTTTATAAAAACCTTCAAATTCTATAGAAGATCCATTGGCTTTTGCAGAAAAATTATTATTGTTAGTTCTTAGTATAGCTGATATAGAGTTTAAAATCATATTTTCCATTTGGCAAGCTATTGTTCTTTTCCAAATTAAATCATATAATTTATATTGATCAGATTCTAATATGTTGATTAATTTTACAGGTGTAAGATTTATGTCTGTTGGCCTTATTGCTTCATGAGCTTCCTGAGCATTTTTTACTTTTGTTTTATATATACGAGCTTCTTTTGGTAAATATTTTTCACCATATTCTATTTTAATGAATTCTCGAATTTCTGTTAATGCTTCATCTGCAAGAGTTACACCATCTGTTCTCATATATGTAATTAGACCACGTGTTTCGTTGCCTATATTCACTCCCTCATATAATTTTTGTGCGATTTGCATTGTTTTTTTTGCTGTAAATCCAAGTTTATATGAAGCTTCTTGTTGAAGTGATGATGTAATAAAAGGAGGTGCTGGTTGACGCTTTTGTTGTTTTTTTTCAATTGAATGAATAAAAAATGATTCTTGCGACAATTGCAATACAAGCTCATTAGCTTGTTTTTCGTTAAAAATAGAGAATTTTTCTAATTTTAAATCATTAATATGAGTTAATTTAGCCAAGAAATTTTTTTTCTGGAGATTTAGCATTTGCACAGAAATATCCCAATATTCTTCTGATTTAAAACGTTCAATTTCATCTTCACGTTCAGAAATTAAACTTAAAGCACATGACTGAACACGTCCTGCTGATAAACAACCTGGTAATTTACGCCATAAAATTGGGGATATGCTAAATCCAAAAATATAATCTAATGCTCTTCTAGCTTGTTGAGCATCAACTAGATTAATATCTATATTTCTAGGATTTTTTATAGAATCTATAATAGCTTGTTTAGTAATTTGATTAAATATTATTCTTTTAAAATCACTATCTTTCTTAGTTGAGTCATTTGCTTTAATGATTGCTGCAATATGCCAAGATATTGATTCTCCTTCTCTATCTGGATCTGTAGCAAGATATATTATTTTAGCTTTTGATGCTTCATTTAGAATTACATCGACATATTTTTGAGCTTTAGCAGGTATTTCATATTTAACTGCAAAATTTTCTTCTGGTAACACAGAGCCATTTTTTGATGGTAAATCTCGTACATGCCCAAAAGATGCAATAACTTTATAGTTTTTGCCTAAATATTCATTTATTGTTTTTGCTTTTGCTGATGATTCAACTATTACTAGATCCATAAACACATTTATATATTAATTAACATAGTCTTTGATATATAAAAGACTATACATAGAGTATCAATAAATACAATAACATAATTTTATATAATTAAAATAGTTTTAAGATTTTATTCATATAATAAAACTACTTTATTACCACCTATTCTTTGTATCTTACCTGCAAGTTCTAATTCTAATATTATAGTAGTGACAACAGAAATTGGAAATTTAGTTTGTAATATTAATAAATCAATATCTACAGGTACAGAGGAGAGCAATATTTTAATTTCATTTCTCATTTTATCAGTAATATCATAATTCATATTAATATTCCTATATTCTATATTATATGATGATAATTTAAGTTCATTGATATTATGTTCTTTGATTGAATTATTTTGAGGTAAATTTTCTAAAATATCATCTATAGTTTCAACCATATGCGCACCTTCTTTTATAAGTTTATTAGTGCCAGCACATCTTGGATCAAGTGGAAAACCAGGAACAGCAAATATTTCTCTATTTTGTTCTAATGCGAATCTTGCCGTAATAAGTGAACCTGATTTTAAGCTAGCTTCAATTACAATAGTTGCAATAGATAAGCCAGAAATTATACGATTACGCTGTGGAAAATTTATAGCAAGCGGTTTAGAACCTATTGAAAGTTCTGCAATAATTAGACCATTTTCCTCCATCTCCTTAAATAATTTAAAATTTTCAGGGGGATAAATATGATCAATTCCACCAGCTATTACACCTATAGTTTTGCTTGTATCAACTTCATGAATTGTAGAATCAATACCTTTAGCTAATCCAGATACAAGAATAAAATCATTTTTTAATAATTCTAATGAAATTTTAGCAGCAAACATTCTGCCATTAGTTGAAGCATTACGTGTTCCAACAATGGCTATTGTTTTTAATTGCGATAATAATTCTATATTCCCCTTATAGCTAATAACAGGTGGTGGATCAGATATTGCTAGTAATAATTTAGAATATTTTGAGTCTTTATAAGTTAGTAATTTTGCATTATTTTTATGTAATAATTCTATTTCTTTTTCTGCTTCAAATTTACTACAAATATCTATTGGTTTTTTCCTACCACCTTTTAATGAAAAATCTTTAATATTATCAATAGCTATTGTAGCGCTACCAAATAAATTTATTAAATTAAAAAATGTTTTAACACCAACATTTTGACTACGAATCAATCTTAAAATATCAATATCATCATTAATATCGGAGTTAATTTTTTCTTTTGATAAAAATAAATTTTGTAACATTTACAATTTATCAGCATTAGTAGCAAGAAAATGTGATATTCCTTTATGCGATGGGTCTATTGCTTCTTCACCATTCTTCCAACCAGCTGGGCAAACTTCACCATGTTGATCATGATACATAATCGCGTCTATTATTCTTAATGTTTCATCTACATTTCGGCCAATAGGTAAGTCATTAACTAACATGTGACGTAATATAAAATTTTCATCAATGACAAAAGTACCTCTCATTGAAATAGATTCATCATTTAAAACATTATATGATTTTGATATTTCCTTGCTTATATCAGAAACCATAGGTAATTGAATATTACCAATTCCACCCTTATTATAAGATGTATTTTTCCAGGCAAGATGAGAAAAATGGGAGTCAACACTAACCGCAACTATTTTAGTATTTCTCTCTGTAAAATCACCTAATCTATTATTAAAAGCTATTATCTCTGAAGGACATACAAAAGTGAAATCTAAAGGATAGAAAAATAATACTAATTTAGAATTTTTAGCATATTTTCTAAGTTGAAAATCTTCTTCGATAGTATTATCATACATAATAGCTTTGGCTTTAAAATCTATCGCTTCTTTACCTACGAATATTTGCATTTTTTCCTCTCAGTTTAAGTTAAATTTATTTTAATGGCAATGTTATATTTAAAGTTTTGCCACGTCTCTGTACTGACAATAATATATTATCTACACCATCGTGCATTCTTTTATTATATAATAATTGAAATTGTTCAATATTCTCTATATTTTTTTGATCACAAGCAAATATTAAATCTCCAATTTTTAAATCATAATTTAATATATTTTCTGGTATATCATATATCATAATACCAGTAATATCATTTTGAATGTGATATGTTTTTTTATAATCTTCAGTTAAATTCATAAAGCTAATATTATTTTTAATAATAATATTCTCATCTTTACTTTCATTTATATAATTTATCTCATCATTTTTTTTTAAACTATCGGATATTGGATTGATTTTTAGTTCTAAAAATTCTCCCTTTCGTAATATTTTAAATTCTATAATTTTATTAAAACTATGTTGTGATATAATTTTTTGTAATTGTATAGGATTATTAATTTTTTCATTACAAAATTCAATTATTATATCACCAGATTTGATGCCAACTTTATCACTTAAAGAATCTTTAGATACTTCAGATACGAACACTCCATCAATATTGTCTAACAATAATGTTTCTTTTATATTTTTTGTAATTTCTTTTACTGATACACCTAGTTTAATTTTTTGGGATTGTTCATTTTGTTTTAAACGTTCTATAATTATTTTTACCATATTAGATGGTATTGCAAAGCCTATTCCTATATTCTTTTCAGAAGGTGAAAATATAGCTGTATTAATGCCAATAACTTCTCCAAACATATTGAATAATGGACTACCTGAATTACCTGGGTGAATTGCTGTATCTGTTTGTATGAAATTATCTATTATTCCATTCTCAATGTTAATATCTCTGCTTTTTGCAGATATAATTCCAGAAGTTACAGTGCTATTTAATGTACCAAAAGGATTACCTATAGCAATTACTCTGTCTCCAACTCTTGAGTTCGTAGAATTAGCAAATTTAACATAAGGTAGTTCAATCTCAGAATCGACTTTTAAAAGAGCAATATCAGTTTTTTTATCAAAACTAATAATTCTAGCTGGTAATTCTCTATTATCAGTGAATTTAATTTGTATATCATTAGTTCGTTCAATAACATGATAGTTTGTTACAATATAGCCATCCGCACTTATTATAAAGCCTGATCCAATAGAGAAGAGCTCTGAATTTAAATGTAATTTTTCTTTTTCAAAAGTAATATCAAACTGTTCTAAAAATTCATTAAAATAATCAATTGGTAATTTATCATTATCATTTTTTTCATTTTTTAAATTCTGATTACTATAAATATTCACTACTGTTGGTATTAATGGAGAAACAATATCTGCAAGCGAGTTAATATATATTTTATCGCAAGGGCATTTATTTGCTTCTAATTTTTCTTTAGATTCAATCTTTGGATTTTGTATATTTAGATTTTTTTCATTTTTTACTTCTATATTATTAGTTTCTATATTAATAAAATTTTCAGTTTTATTATTTATAGGAATATTTGAATTATCAACAACTTTGATTATTCCTTGAATATCTTTTGCATAAAGATTTGTAATCATACTAATATGAATACTAATAAATATAAGATTTAATATTAATTTATTACAAAAAATATTCATAATATATTTTTATTTAGTTAAATTTAAATATTTTAATAATTCTGAGTCTGGTGATAAAATAAATGATGTATTTTCACCATTTAATACATTTTTATAAACAGATAAAGATTTATAAAATTTATAAAATGTTGGATCCACAGAATAAGCATTATTATATATTTTTGCAGATTTATTTTCTCCGTCACCCTTTAAAATTTGTGATTGTTTATATGCATCCGCTAAAATAAATTGCACTTCTTTATCTGCAATTGATCTAATTCTTGCTGCTTCTTCTAATCCTTCAGCTCTAATTTGCGTAGCTTCTTTCTCTCTAGCAGTTTGCATACGGCGGTAAATTGCAGCGCTATTTTCTTTAGGTAAATCAGTACGTAATATTCGCACGTCTATTACATCGATTCCAAAATTTTTGGCTTCCTCGTTTACCTGCTGCAAAATATTAAACATAATATTAGCTCGTTCATTTGTAAGTAAAGAAGTTAATGGTACTCTACCTATTACTTTACGCATAGAAGATTCGATATTTTTATTCAATCTTATTTTTACACCGTTATAATTTTGAACAGTTTTATAAAATCTGATCGGATCATTAATTACAAATTTTGCAAATGCATCAACTATAATTCGTTTACCATCTGATGATGTAAGTTCTTTAGCTTCAACATCAACATGTAAAACGCGTTTATCAAAAAATTCTACATTTTGTATCAATGGTAATTTAATATTAAGACCTGGATCTGTAATTGTTCTAACTGCTTCACCAAATTGAAAAATTACAGCGGAATTACGTTGATCCAAAGTAAATAAGGAATTATATATTAATATAATAAAAAATAACAATGAAGCTATTTTATAAATATGTTTATGTGGTAATTGCATCATTTACCTATTTTGAATTTACTGAAAAATGAGGTAACAATCCAGAGCTATTAACAATAGTTTTTGTTGCACCTTTTAAGATAGATTCAATTGTTTCCAAACGCAATCTATCTGTCATTATTTGTTTGTTAAGTGAATATTGTTCATAAACATCTAAAAATCTTTTAGCTTCACCTTCTGCTTTAAGTATAATTTCTTGTCTATATCCTTCACCTGCTTGAATAATTTTTTCAGCTTCACCTCTAGCTTTTGGCAATACATCATTATTATATGCCTGAGCTTGGTTAATTTCTCGCTCTTTATCAGCTTTTGCTGTTTGAACATCTCTATATGATTCTATAACTTCTGCAGGTGGTTCTGCTTTTAATAATTGTATTTTTTCTATTGTAATACCAGTATCATAATCATTTAGAATTTTTTGAGTTAAAATTTCAATATCATATGTGATTTGTTGTTTTTTGTCTGATAATATAGAGGAAATTTGAATTGCGCCAATTACTTCTCTGATAGCACTCTCTGCTGCTGCTTTAACTGTTTCTGGATTATTTGCTAATCTAAATATAAATTTTTCTAAATCATTAATATGCCACATAACGTCACAATTTAGAACTAAAATATTCTCATCTCCTGAAAGCATTATACTTTCTGACTGAATAATTTTAACATTTTCATTATTATAACCATTACCAATAGATCTATATCCAATTTCAATTCTTCTTGATTGATTGACTTTTTCTATGATTACTGTTTCAAATGGTTTTGGAATATGATAATTTAAACCAGCTGTACCTTTTCTAGAAAAGCGTCCAAATCTTATAACAGCGGCCTCTTCACCCTCTTTTACTTCATATATTCCTGAAATTAACCAACTGAAAGTAAAAATAATTATAATTATAAAAATAGTATTTTTATTAAAATCAAATTTAAAATTCTTAAAAAAATCAAATTGACCTTTTTTATAATTATTAAATATATTTTTTTTTGATTTACACATATCTTCAAAATCATCCCACGGAGATTTATTTAAATAAGCGTCAGCAATTTTTTGTTTTAAAGAATACATAAACTAATTAATCATATTAAACAATTTTTATAAAAGATCATTCATTATCTATAATATATAACACATATATATCTATTGGGCAATATCAACTTAAGATAAAAAATTACTTAGACAAATCTACTTCTTCTAAGGATATATCATTTGAAGAATTTTGAACAATTTGCGATATTTTTAATTTCGCAGATTCTAATTTTTTTTGGCAAAAAGCTTTCAGTTCTATAGCATGTTCAAAATCAACAATTGAAGATTCTAACGTTTCTTGACCATTTTCCATCTTTTTCACTATTAGTTCAAGTTTTGCTAATCCTTCTTCAAAGCTCATATTTTCTTCTATCATATTTGTATTTTATACTATGTTAATTATGAAATCTTAAATATTTTTAACAATTTTCATTTTTCCATGAAGTTAGCCTTTGGCTAGAACTTCTCTATATATTTTCTATTCATTATATATCAAAAAAGTTCGTAAACAATAATTTATTAAGAAGGAAAAAATATTTTTTATTTTTGATAGTTTTCTAGGTAAATTTTGAAATGATAATAAAAGTCATTGCTTAAATATAATTTAAGTTAAAAGTTCAATGGTTTAAAATCTAATATATAAAGCTCCAAATGATAAAATTATGATAAATATTATCAATAATATTGATAATATTGGAGCATTATTTTTTTGTAAAATTATATTATTATCTTTTTTAAAAAATAAATTAGAGATAATACGTAAATAATAGATAGATGAGATAATGGTGCTAATAATTGAGACTGTAATTAATAAAAATTCCCTTTCATTTATAACTTGATAAAATAAATTATATTTTACAAAAAATCCTAAAAATGGAGGTAACCCAATTATAGAAAATATTATTAATGTTAAACATATAGATATTTTTGATATAGATTTTAAATCATCAAAATTTTGAGGTAATTTTAATAATATTAAACATATTATGAATGCAACTAAAGAAATTGAATATATAATAGCATAATTTAAACTTGCATTAATTGCTGCATTAGTATGAATGGAAATTCCCATTAATATATAGCCAATATTTAATATTGTACTAAATGCAAGTATTTTTTTTAGTGATGTTTGATATAGGCCTCCAAAAGCTCCAACCAACATAGATAATATAGCTATATATTTTAACATATTAATAGAAATTGCCGTATATTCCCATAAAATTTCTGTAATTAAATTTACTAATATTAATATATTAGATATTTTTAGTGTGCTAGAAAAATAATTAAGTGAATATATAGGAATATCTTCATAAATATCTGGAGTCCAAAAATGCAGAGGTGCAGCCGATAATTTAAATAAAATATTCGTTAGAAATAATATAAAACCAAATGTTAATCCAATATTTATATTTGATTTACAAACATCTGCAATTTCTTTAAAATCAAGACTTCCTGCAAAGCCATAAATAAATGATATGCCAAATAAACCAAAACATGTCATTATATTGTTTAATATAAAATATTTAATGGAGGCTGTAGCACATTTTGGATTTTTAATATCAAAACCAGCAATAGCGTAAGAAGGAATATTCTGCAACTCTATTGCACAAAATAACAGAAGCAAATTAAATGATGAGATGGCTATCATAGAGCCAATGCATGATAGTAGAATTAACGTAACAAATTCATATTTAAAGTCATTATTGAAATCATTACAATATTGCCAATATATAATTATTGTAATTAGTGAAAATAGAAATATCATCAATTTAAATAGATGAAATTTATTGAAAAACATATTATTAAATGATGCAATAGAATAAATATTCCAATAATTATCTATATAAAAAAACATTGCAACAAATAATAATAGCCCAATGATTATCATTAATTTTTTTAAATTTTCTTTAAACAGAATAATAATTTGGCAAAATAATGTAAAAAATAATAATATTATTTCCGGAATAATTGTAATAAATTGACTATTCATTTCATCATTTTAATAAATTTAAAATAGTAGATCCAATGTCAGTTACTGACTTAATAATTATTGCTCCACTAGATTCTAATTTATCTAATTTTTCTTCTGCGCTATCAAGGATTGATATTATAGAACCAGCATGTCCCATTTTTTTTCTTTTAGGAGCTGTAACCCCTGGTATGAAAACAAAAATAGGTTTTTTAATTTTTGACGATTTAATAAAATTAGCTACTTCATATTCAAGTCTTCCTACAATTTCACCTATGATTAAAATTGCATCTGTTGATTTATCTTTTAGAAACATATCAATATAATTCACAAAATTTGTGCCTATAATTTCATCTCCACCAATATTTATGCAGGTTGATTGACCAAGACCATTTTGTGTAGTTTGTAAAGCTGCCTCATATGATAATGTTCCAGATTTGGAAATAATCCCAACTCTACCTTTTTTGTATATTTCGTTTGGCATAATACCTATTTTACATTCAGAAGGGCTTATAATACCTGAAGAATTTGGGCCTATTAGAATGGTTTTAGATAAACTAAGAGCTTTTTTTATTTTTATCATATCATGTATAGGAATTCCTCTTGTTATACATATAATCATTTCTATTTTAGCATCTATAGCTTCTAAAATTGCATCTGCGGCAGAATTAGGTGGTACAAAAATAATACTAGTATTTGCAGCTGTATATTTTTTAGCTTCATGGACTGTATTATATATAGGTACACCAAGATGTGTTATTCCTCCTTTATATGGTGTAACACCAGCAACGAGTTTAGTGCCATATTCAATACAAGAAGCACAATGAATAGACGCTTGTGTTCCAGTTAATCCCTGACAAATTAACCTTGTTTTTTTAGTTGCATATATTGACATAATTTTTTTAATTTTGTTGTTAATTAAATTCTATTAGTATTTGTCCAGCTGTGACTTGTTGTCCTTCTTTTACTAGTATTTTCTTTATAGTGCTATTACCTGTTGCAATTAATATATTCTCCATTTTCATTGCAGTAATAACAATCATTTCTTGAGCAATGGTAACTTCATTACCAGCTTTAACTTTTATAGATAAAATCTCACCATTAATTGGAGCTATTAATTCTGTAATTTGATTATTTAATATTTTATTATTAATTACAATTGCTTCTAGCTCAGAAATTCTAGGTGATCTTACAAAAACTTTCACTGTAATGCCACTATGAGATAAAATATAACCTGTTGTAATATTTTCAACTTTTACATTTGCTTTAATACCATTTACTGTGCAAGAAAATAATCTATTTCCTAAATACCAATCGCTTTTTACATATATTCTATCATAAGCTTGTCTTATGTGATACCCATCTTCTGCTTCTGTAATTATTACGGGATAAAGTCTATCATCTATAGATACCACCCACCTAGTACCTATTTTTTTATATTGATCTATAAGTTGGTTTGCAATCATTGAAGCTCTTTTCTGTTCAGAAATATACATAAAAATTGCAGCTGATAAAAATATTTTATTTATTTCAGATGTTAAAATTGCTCCAGAAAAACCATCTGGATATTCTTGTTCTATAAAACCAGTATGAATTTGACCAGCAATAAATTTTGGATGCGAAATAATTGCTTCTAAAAAACTAATATTATGTGATATGCCTTGTATTATATAAGAACTTAATGCAGATTTCATCAGCTCAATTACTTCATGTCTTGTTTTAGCATAGACACATAATTTAGCAATCATAGAATCATAGAACATGCTTACTTTACCTCCTAAACCTATACCTGTATCAATTCTAATAGTAGAATTTTTAGCAGGTTCTGAATATTCAGTAATTCTGCCGCTAGATGCTAAAAAGCCACGAGAAGGATTTTCAGCACAAATTCTAGCCTCCATAGCCCATCCATTTAGTTTAACATCTTTTTGTGAAAATGATAATTTTTCACCAGCTGCAACTCTAACCATTTGCTCAACTATGTCTATTCCAGTAATCATTTCTGTTATTGGATGTTCTACTTGAAGTCTAGTATTCATTTCTAAAAAATAAAATTTTCCTGTTACATCGACTATAAATTCTACAGTTCCAGCTGAATAATATCCTACCTTATTTGCAAGGGATATAGTTTCGGCATACATTTTTTGTCTTATATCTTCAGTTAAAAAAGAACTTGGAGCTTCTTCTATAACTTTTTGGTGACGTCTTTGAATTGAACATTCACGTTCACCTAAACATACATTATTTCCATATTGATCTGAGAGTAGTTGAATTTCTATATGTCTTGGTGATTCAATTAATTTTTCAATAAATAATCTACCATCACTAAAACTATTAATAGCTTCTAGTTTAGCTGTTTCAAGAGCATTTTCCATCTCTGATTCATTTGTTACAATGCGCATTCCACGTCCACCACCGCCAGCTGCTGCTTTAACTATTACTGGGAAGCCTATGGATTTTGCAATCTCGCATGCTTTTCCAAGTTTACTGATTGTTCCTATATATCCTGGAACTGTTGTTATTCCAGCATCTATTGCAATTTTTTTTGCTTCTACTTTATCACCCATTTTCTTTATAACAGACGCACTAGGACCAATAAGTATAATCCCTTCTCTTCTTAGTGTACTAGCAAATAATGAATTTTCAGATAAAAAACCATATCCAGGATGAACAGCTGTAGCGCCGCTTATTTTTACTGCATTTAATATATTTTTTATAGATAAATAACTTTCTGTTGCAGGAGAACTACCTATATAGTAAGCTTCATCTGCGAATTGTACATGAGGTGCACTTGTATCGGCCTCAGAATATACAGCAACTGATTTGATTTTCATTTTTCTTAAAGTACGCATAATGCGAAGTGCTATTTCACCGCGATTAGCTACAAGTACTTTATCAAATAATGGTTTTTCAGTTGATGTAGTTACTTTTTTTAGTGTCATATTTAATAATTAAAATGTTACAACAAGCTGATAATACTATAGAAACATATAATTTTAAATAATTTTATTATTTTCTATGAATTTTGATATATTTAAAATATCATACCACATATTCTTTTTTTGCATTGGACTACGCATTAAATAAGCTGGATGAAAAATAGCAGTCATGAGAATTGGAGTTTGAAGATATTGATTAGTATAATTATAATATTTTTGTCTTATTTTACTAACACCATCATTTTTTCCAAGAAGGTTAGTTGCTGCAACTCCTCCAATTAGTATAATTAGTTTAGGATTAATTAAACTTATATGTTTTTCTAGAAATGGTTTACATATATCAGTTTCTTCTTGAGTTGGGTTTCTATTAGCCGGAGGTCTCCAAAAAACTGTATTAGTTAGGTAAATATTTGTTGCACGAGAAAGATTAATTGATGCAAAAATTTTATCAAGCAATTGTCCGCTTTCTCCGCAAAATACTTCGCCTGCTAAATCTTCGCTAGCACCTGGAGCTTCACCAATACACATAATTTTTGCGCTATTTATACCACTTGAAAAAACAGTCTTAGTGGCAAATGGCTTTAATGAACATAAATCAAAATTTGATACTATTTCTTGTAAATCTTTTAAAGATTTTGCATTATTTGCTAATTCTCTTGCTGATTCTATAGAAGTTTTTTTAGAGAATGATGATAAATTGCTAAATTTTTCTATCTTTTTTTCATTTAATATCAAATTTTTATTTCTTGGAGAATTTTTTAACAAATATTCAATATTCATTTCTTTTAATAATTGTTTATATTGTTTAACCATACGAATAATGGATATTGTTACAATTTTGATTATAAATTAAATCTATTTTACCAGATACATATACTAATTACTAGTGCATAATGTTACTGCATATTATTTTCATTTTCAATGAGGAGCGGTTGCAACTATTTGACTTTTTCTATTTATAGTTCCACTTTAGGTTTTATATGAATTTTTTATAACAATCCCTGCTTGTAATAATTCTTATAATTATTTATAATATCGTTATAAACGAAAATATAAAAATAAAATGAATTTACAATATTTTAAACATGATGCAATATTTAAAACTATTTTAGGCCATCAGCAAGTTGCAGTTGATTTTTTTAAGAATTATTTACCTTCTATATTATCTAATATAGATATGAAGAATCTGGCTATGGAAAAAGATAATTTCGTGGATACAAAATTAATGAGATCAATCTCTGATATTCTTTTTAAAGTTCAAAATAAAACTGATAATCCAATATATTTTATGTTAGAACATCAAATTTCAGTTGAAAGAATGATGGCTTTTAGATTGTTAAAATATAATATATCTCTTTTTGATAGGCACTTTAAAGATAAACCTAATTCTAAACATCTACCATTTATATATAATATTGTTTTATATAATGGTGTAGGAAAATATAATTCACCATTGAATTGTGCTGAATTAGTTTTTGATTTAAACTTTAAAGAATTATCAATTAGTAATTCCTATAAATTAATTAATTTAAATGAAATAGATGATGATGAACTTTTAAAAACCCCATTATCTGGACTTTTCATGTATTTTATGAAAAATATAAGAAAAAAGAATATAGTATCTATGTGGAAAAAAGTGGCTCATATTTTACCTGAAATTATAAAAATTATGGGTAATACTAATTATATTGGCAATATGATGCTATATAGTTATAATAAAATGACTGAATCAGATGCAATTGAGATTGAGAAAATTTTGATAGAAATATTAGATCAAGAAGGAGAAAATATTATGGGTAATTATGCTATGAAATTAATAAATCAGGGCGTTGAACAAGGTATAGAGAAAGGTATAGAGAAAGGTATAGAAAAAGGTATAGAGAAAGGTATAGAGAAAGGAAAAATTGAAGAAAAAAAATCAATTGCAATCAATATGTTTAAACTTGGAATGAATTTACAAATAATTTCTAGCGCAACTTCTATTCCACAAAATGAATTATTAGATTTGCAAAAACAAGCATTATTATAAATAAAATAATTATTTAAAAGAGGAAATTTTGATAGATAATTCTAAGGAGAAAGCATTACTTGCAGCTTTAACTCAAATTGAAAAAAATTTTGGTAAGGGCTCTATTATGAAATTAGGTGAACGTCCAGCTGTAGAAGTTGAAGCAATACATACTGGCTCATTAACTCTTGATCTAGCTCTCGGAATTGGTGGACTTCCAAGAGGAAGAATTATAGAAATTTTTGGACCAGAAAGTTCTGGTAAAACTACTTTAACATTACATATAATAGCAGAAGCTCAAAAAGTAGGTGGTACATGCGCATTTATTGATGCTGAACATGCTCTTGACCCTTCATATGCTAAAAAGCTTGGAGTTAATATCGACGATCTTATTATTTCTCAACCTGATACTGGTGAACAAGCATTAGAAATAGTGGATAGTTTAGTAAAATCATCTGCTCTTGATATGATAATAATAGATAGTGTTGCAGCATTAGTACCAAAGGCTGAAATAGAAGGTGATATGGGAGATAGCCACATGGGTTTACAAGCAAGACTTATGAGTCAAGCACTTAGAAAATTAACAGCTTCAGTATCACGTACTAATTGTACTGTAATTTTTATAAATCAAATCAGAATGAAAATAGGAGTTATGTTTGGTAGCCCCGAAACTACAACAGGTGGAAATGCTTTAAAATTCTATTCTTCCGTAAGATTAGATATTAGACGAATCAGTTCAATTAAAAATCAAGATAATGTTGTCGGTAACCAAACCCAAGTTAAGGTTGTAAAAAATAAGGTTTCACCACCATTTAAAATAGCTTTATTTGATATAATGTATGGGAAAGGTATATCAAAAGAAGGAGAACTTGTTGACTTAGGCGTAAAATTTGACATAATTGAAAAGTCAGGTTCATGGTTTTCATATAATAATGTAAAAATAGGCCAAGGTAGAGAAAATATAAAACAATATTTAAAAGAAAATAAAAAAAATGCTGATGAGATTGAGCAATTAATAAGACAAAAATTTTTAAGCAATAATAATTTGCTTGAGGATGTAAATATAGGAGATGGTGAAATTAATGAATAATTTTGATAATAAAATTGCTTTAGTAACAGGAGCTAGCGGTTCTATTGGTGCTGCTATTGCTATAAGTTTGCATGGTAAAGGTGCTCATGTTATTATATCTGGTACTAATAAAACAAAATTAGAAGAATTAGGCAATATATTACAAAATAATTATACTATTAAACTAGCTAATTTAAGAAATATGAATGAAACTACTTTGCTAGTTTCAGAATTGCAACATATAGATATACTTGTGTGTAATGCAGGAATCACTAATGATGTTTTATCAATAAAAATGACAGATGAAATATTTTCAGATATTATCGATGTAAATTTAAAATCTAATTTTATTTTAAATAGAGAAGCAATAAAAAAAATGATGAAACAACGATATGGTAGAATAATTAACATATCATCAGTTGTAGGAATTATAGGTAACCCAGGTCAAGCAAATTATAGTGCATCTAAAGCAGGTTTGATAGGTATGACCAAATCATTAGCCCAAGAAGTTGCTTCAAGAAATATCACTATTAATGCTGTAGCCCCTGGTTTTATAGAATCTAATATGACTGATAAATTATCAGATCAAGCAAAGGATTATATTATGCAAAAAATTCCAATGAAATTTTTTGGCAAACCACAAGATATAGCAAATATTGTTGTATTTTTGGCAAGTGATGAGGCTCGTTATATTACAGGACAAACTATTCATGTCAATGGTGGCATGGTTATGGTTTAATCATCTATTCAAATATTATTATTCATGTTCAAAATAATTAATTCAAAGATAATTAAATTTTTCTTCAGTTTTTTAACTATAAATATTTTTTTATCAAATCAAATATTTGCAGAAATAATAGAAACAGATAATTTTACAAAAATCCAAGAAGATTTAATTCAAGAAACAAAAACTAATAAGGATATATTGTTAATTGTAAATCTTGATAATGTAATATTTAAATTAGATTATCTAAATAAAAATTCAATAACTAATCAAGATATAAATAATTTTTATAAATTAATGAATATTATTAAAATAAATAATATTAAAATATCTTATGTAAAAGAAATATTGTTCTCAGAACAAAATAAATTATTATCTGAAAAAAATTTGCCAGAAATATTAAATAATTTAAAAAAGAACTATAATATTAAAATTATAGCATCAACAAATGGACTAACTGGTGATTTTAATGGTAAAAAACTTGAAAAATTCAAATATGACATATTAAAACAACATCAAATTGATTTTTCAGAATCTTTATCACAATATCAGAATATTATTTTTAATAATCTAAAAATTTTTGATAACACATATCCTATCTTATATAAAGGAATATTACATAGTAATAGTTTGAATGAATATTCTGTAATTTTACAATTATTAAAAATAATAGACTTTAGACCAAGTATTTTAGTTTTAGTACATAATGATTATAATATTTTAAATTCACTTGAAATTCATTTGAAATCTTATAGTTCAAAAATAAAATATATAGCTTATCATTATCAGAATAATAGCAATATATTAATTAGTAATAATATAATTTCCTTAATTAAAGATTCTATAGAAAAATCAAAAAAAGTTAAACGTAATAATATACAAAAAAAATAATGATTAAATATCTTATAAGTTTAATATTTATTATATTGTCTTCTTGTAATAATGAAAATATATCACCAAAAGGACAAATTAAATTTGCTGTATCTGCAGAATATCCACCTTTTGAATATTATAAAAAAGGAAAAATCACAGGTTTTGACATTGATCTTGCAGAATTAATAGCAAAAGAAATGGGTCTTGTTGCTATATTTGAGGATATGCCATTCTATTCAATATTTTTAAATGTTAAAAATAATAATGTTGATGCTGCTATATCAACAATTACAGTAACAAATGAAAGAGCTAAAGAATTTACTTTTTCTGTTCCATATTATAATGAAAAATTAGCTGCTATTTTTCGTAATGATTCGCCAATTCATGATAATGATGATATATTAAATAAAAAAATTGCATGTCAACTTGGTACAACAATGGAATTATGGCTTCGAAAAAATTTTCCTAAAAATGAATTATTACTTACCGATCATACTAATCAAGCTATAGAATCATTAAAATCATTTTATGTAGATGTTGTTTTAATTGACGCAGTTCAAGCTCATAATTTTGTTCAGAAAAATAAAAATTTATCATATAAAATAGTTGATATATCAGATATAGGATATAGTATTATTTTAAAAACAAACTCTTCATTGAAAGACAAAATTGATATAGCAATATTAAGTTTGCGTGAAAAAGGGGAAATTAAAAAATTAGAAAAAAAATGGTTGGAGCTTGATGAATAATGAATGAATTTTTATATAATGCCACTTTTATAGCAAGTGGTATATTTATAACATTGCAACTATTATTTGGAGCTATTATAATTGGTTCAATATTAGGTTTGTGTTTTGCAATATTACGTTATAAAAATATAGCTAGTTTTATTATTAATAGATTTATATCTATAATAAGGGGTACACCAATGATTTTACAATTGAGTTTTGTGTATTTTTCTTTACCATTATTATTAAATATACGTTTATCTATTGTTAGCGCTGGAATATTAACATTTGGACTTAATAGTTCAGCTTATATTGCTGAAATATTGAGAGCTGGAATTGAAAATATACCAAAAGGACAGTTCGAAGCAGCACAAACACTGCAAATACCTAGTTTCTATATGTGGAAAGATATTATTTTACCACAAGTATTACGTAATATTTTACCAGCAATGATTAGTGAGATTATTACTTTAATCAAAGAAACAGCTTTAATTGCAACAATTGGTGGAATGGATATTATGCGTAAGTCGCAAATTATTGCTTCTGAACATTTTATATTTTTTGTTCCATTATGTATTGCAGCATTATATTATTATAGTCTAGTAATTCTTATTGAATATTTAGGCAAAAAACTCGAAAAAAAATGGCAATATGTTAAAAATTAATAATCTATGTAAAAATTTTAGAAATATAACTATATTAAATAACATTAGCTTTACAGTTGAAAAAAATACTATAGTTGGTCTCGCTGGTTCATCTGGTAGCGGTAAATCAACTTTATTACGCTCAATTCAGAAACTAGAAACTATTGATTCAGGTACAATTGATATTCATGGAAATGTTGGATTTATGTTTCAAGATTTTCAACTTTTTCCTCATATGACTATTATAGAAAATTTAACATATGCATCTATGGTTAATAACAATAGAATTATTCACAGGGAACGTGCAATGAGTTTGCTTGATAATCTAAAATTACGTGATAGAGCTGATTATTATCCACATAATTTATCAGGCGGGCAAAAACAAAGAGTAGCATTAGCACGCAGTCTTATGATGCATCCAGAATTATTATTATGTGATGAACCAACTTCAGGACTTGATGTTGCAACAATTACTGATATTATATCTCTTCTTGAATCAGTTGTAGCATTAGGCGTTACCATGCTTATTGCTTCACATGATTTAGATTTTTTAACACGTATAGCATCAAGAATATTAGTTCTGAAAAATGGTAAAATAGTTGCTGATCTTCATCCTTCATCTATAGAAGATCCTATTAATTATTTAAAAAAATATTATTGAATTTAATTGATATTTTAATTTACTAATTTAAAAAATGTTAAAGTTTTAAATAATTCACCCATTTCAAAGTGAGAGATAAGTTTATTTACTTGTTTATCTACAATAATTTTTTCATCATTTTTAAGTGATTTTTTTAAATTCTCACTTCTAATAAGCAAACCATTATCTATTAAAAAATATTTCTGAGAAGTAAAATTAGATTTAATATTATAACGTTTTATAATTTCTTCTAATGCATAAAAATTGACATGGGCAGATATATCAGCAGAACCTAAAGAATTTAGAATAGAATGATATTTATGATTTTTTATAGCCTGAATAGTTGAACTATATTGATGTGATGTGCGGGCATTTGGATCAATATAATAACCATAATCTATAATTAAACCAGCTCCACTATATTTTAACAAATGATTACACATAAATGTAACAATATCTATAGATTCATATGATTCTTCAATGATAGCTCCATCAGAGGCATTAGGATGATCTCTTGCAAATGATTCTTGTAATAAATTTCTAACTTCTCTTTTATCAAATGTAATTTTAGAATCTGTAGGATCTGTTGTTAAAATAATTTCATGCCAAGTATTTTTTGAATTTATATATTGTTTAATAGGTAATGCATCAAAAAATTCATTAGCTATAAAAATACTATTCATATGTTTTATTTGATTTATATTACTTAAAATTTTGAAATTTACATCATATTGAGATATTATGTTCATCTGTTCATTAATAAAATATGGATTTATTTCAACTATTTCCACAGAAAGACTTGAATAAAATTCAGGTACTAATTTGGCTACTCGTAGTAAATCGCGTATAAGCAATCCATTGCCACCACCAAGTTCTACTATATTAATATTTTTTGGACATCCTAATTTCTTCCATTGTTCATATACCCAAAATCCAATTGTTTCACCAAATAATTGTGAAATTTCTGGAGATGTAATAAAATCTCCATCAATACCTAAAATATTTGTAGTTTTATAATAAGAATCTATATTTTGAGTTAATAATTCTCTCATTAATCTATCAATAGTAATATTATTTTCAGTTTCTATGATTTTACGTATTATATATTCAATTGTCATATTTTCTTGTGTTATTTATTAAATAAATCCCAATAATTAACATTATTAGTGAAAGAATCTGTCCCATTGTTAAATATCCAGCAATATAACCAATTTGTATATCTGGTTCTCTAAATAATTCTATAAAACTTCTAAGAATTGCATATAATATCAAAAATATACTAGTATTAAATTTTTCAATTTTTATTGTTTTATAATGAAAAGTTAATATATATAATGTGATAAACAAAATCAATCCCTCAGTTAATGATTCATATATTTGACTTGGATGTCTAAATATATCACCTCCATTTGGAAATTTCATTCCAAATATACTGTCTGTTTGTCTTCCATATAATTCACCATTAATAAAATTTGCAATTCTACCTAAAAATAAACCTATTGGAGCCGCTGTAGAAATTAAATCTATCATCAGATAAAAACTTATTTTATATATTTTTGAATATATAAATGTGCTGACTGCAATTCCAATTATTCCTCCATGAAACGACATGCCACCTTCATATGTTTTTAAAATATTAATAGGATCAGAGAAATATTTGATTGGATCATAAATTAAAACATATCCTAATCTTCCACCTATTATAATTCCTATAACAGCAAAGGTTAAAAAATTTTCTAAATTTTTAATAGTGATATTAATAAGAAATTGTTTTATGATATTATCAATATAGTAAATACCAAGTAATATTCCGATAATATATGATAGAGAATAATATGAAATGGAGAAAATACCAATTTGAAAAATTATTGGATCAATATTTGGAAAATTCATAAATTTATAAATTTAATTATTAAAAGGTTACAATGAATCATTTAAATGATATATATAATATATATTACTCCGAAATTATCACAATTTTTATTATCTTATTATTAAGTATTCCAGCTACTTTATTCATTAAAAATATTATAATATCAACATTAAATAAATATTTACTAAAGAATTATCAACATTGCGATGAAATTTTAAGATATAATCATGTTTATAATAATTTATTTCATGTCTTATTAAGTACTTACTTTTTATTTTGCGATAATTTATTATTAGATGATGATAATATCAAGAATATTTTAATTAAAATGAAAGATAGTGTAATTATAACTTATGTAATTATCTCTATAACAAAATTTTCTTTATCATTAATAGAGACAATTTCAAAAATCTATCAAAATAACACAAAAGAACTAAGAATTTTAGCGCCAGTTAGTTTATATATGCAAATATTAAAAATAATAATAATATTTATTGCGACATTAGTTGGTTTATCTAAAATATTTAATGTATCTTTATCTGCATTTTTTACAAGTTTGGGGGCAGCAACTGCATTAATAACATTTATATTTAAAGATAGTGTAATGGGAGTTTTGGCAAGTTTACAACTTATAGCTCAAGATATTATAAGAATTGGAGATAAAATTATTATTTCACATTTTAAAATTGAAGGTGTTGTAGAGAAAATTACTATTTCTATAGTTAAAATTCGTAATTACGATCAAACAATTTCTATAATTCCAACATATAGCCTCATTACAAATCATATAATCAATTTACGTAATATTTCTTCCGATGTTAAATCAAAACAAATTAAAAGACGTATAAATATTGATATGAACACTATTCAATTTATAGATGACAATATTATGGCGCAATTAACTAATTCAGTGCATTTAAATAAAAATATTATTTATAGTTTGCCATCAAACAGCCCTAATAATCTTAATATTACAAATATTAAATTATATATGGAATATTTAGAATTATATTTAAGAAATAATATATTTATTAATAAAGAAAAATTTACAATTACTGTAAAACAATTAGAGGCAACACCAACAGGTATTCCATTAGAAATTAATTGTTTTACTTATAAAACTAATTCTTATGAATATGATATATTACAAAATGAAATTTTTGATTATGCTATTGCAATTATTCCAGAATTTAATCTAAAAATTTATCAGCAAACTTAATTGATAAATGTTTTTCTGCACTTAGAATAGAAAATTAAAATGAAAATTGCTAAGAATTAGTTAATTAATTTGACAGCTTTTAATATTTATAGTAACTTGTATCAAATAATTATTATATGATTAAACTGGAACTATTGCAATGTACAACAGTGACACATCTTTAACTGGTTCAGAAATTTCGCTGGAATCTCTAGATTCTAACCAATCATTATACCATTCTGTAGTAGAACCTGCAATACGCGACATTGCTCCGTTAAATAGTTTTTCTATGTTACCTGATAGTCATGAACAAGTTGAATATGACAGTCTCAATCATCCCTTAAATATATTTATTGAAAAACTTATAGATTTTTTAAATGATGATAGTGATAAAAAAAATACATCATATATATACCAGACAACAGATGGTTTAATAGAAACAATAATAAACAAAATAAAACAAAATCTAGAAGAATTGAAATTAGACCTAAAAACAGAAAAAAACAGAATAATTGCATCTATTAGAAAAAATTTTGATAATATAAAAGATCTTCTTTCAATAAAAAGAAGAGAGTCTATTAGCTCTGAATCTACTGCTGTTAATAGTGCTAACACTACGCCAAGGCCTTCAGAATTTGAGTATAATATTATAGATGAAGAGCAATTGAATGAATTAGATAAAGAATATGATGATAATAAAATTGATTCACTGGAATATAATCAAGATATACAATCTCTTGAAATACATGTATTACAATTGAATTATAATTTAAATGATATAATAATAAAAAATATTTTCTTTAAAATATTTGATAAGATGAAAGAAAATAATGAAATCGACATAGATAAATATAAAGAATTAAAAATAAAAATATTAGAGCATATTGCTGATGTTAAAATGAAAATTTTGGCTATTGATAGTGGCGATAAGTTTGAGAAAATAAAGTCTATTATATCCGAAGCTTTTTTTAAAATATATACAGAAAATAATGAGGAAATAAATGAGTAAGGATAAAGAAAAAAAAGAATATATTGTTATCGAAGATGAAGAAGGTAGAATTGAATCGAAATACGATAATTCTAATATTAAAAAACTAATTATTAATAATGACAAAGTTGTAGTAGAAAAATATAACGGTTCAAAGCATATGATGTGGTACCACAAAATATACAAAAGACAAGATAAAAATAATAAGGTAAAATATTATGAGCAAAATTACAAGTGAAGACAAAATTGCGTCAGAACAAGACTATAAAACATTCGGAATAATTGATCCTGTCATTATTGCCATTATTGAAGATCGTGAAATTGATGGAAAACTGGCTTCAGATTGGGTAAAGAAAAATTCATATAAAGTAAAAATAAATAATGATGATGATATATCTGTTTCGGAATATTTAGCTGGAATAAAAGATAAATTAGAATTTTTTCAAATATCTGGGGGCTTAAATGAATTTCAAGAAAATTTGTCAAAAAGGATTGATGCAATATCATTAGAAAATAGTTTGAATAGAGCACAAGAGTTAGAAAATATTATTGAACAGAATTTTGGTCTTGTTAACAATATGCTATCTAATCCTAAGATAAAAATGTCTTCTGCTGTATCTGTTTTTATTACTGGATTATCTAATGAATTACGAGAAAATAATTATGAAGAAGAAGCTCAAGTCCTTCCATATATTCCCGAGAATAAAGAGCTTCAACAAAAATATCGTGAAAATCTAGATAAAAAAATATTAAAATTAGAACATAACACTCAAAAAATTAAGTTTTTAAAAACATTAAGTGATCTATTTAAATCAATTAAACTTAAAACTTTTAGTGAAATATTAAATAAAAAAATTGAAGAACATAAAAATAAAGAATTATTAGAAAAAAAACAACTGATAACTAATGAGATAAATCACATAAAAACTACTGTACAAAATGTACAACTAATTAGTCAAATGAATTCATCTACTTTACCTCTAATAACTCCTATTAATTCTCAAACTAGTACTCAACGTAATATATAAAATATATGTCACATATTATAAATAATAATAAATATTTATAGAATTTTAGTTTATAATTTATTGTAATTATGTTAGTTTAAATGTAATTAGAAATTAGTATCATTTGGTGTATTTTATGTTAGATAAAGATAATTACGAAGTTGAAAGTGGAGAACATAGCACATTTTTGGATTGTTTTTTAGAACATGGAAAAGATTGTGAAGAAATACAAGATTTAGCTGTAAAGAATTTTGTAAAATTATTGCAGCGAGCGCATCCATTACCTGTGGTTAAGACGGCGGTAGTTCATCCAACAGATAAAGAATCATTACTTGGTGCTGTGCGTTCTGCTGAATTAAATTTAATAAAACCTATTTTGGTTGGACCTCGTCATAAAATTAATAATGTAGCTGCATCAATCAATTTAGACATTACTAAATATGAAATTGTGGACACGTTACATAGTCATATGGCAGCGACTTTATCAGTTGAAATGGCTAGAAAAGGGGATATAGATGCAATTATGAAAGGAGCGCTACATACTGATGAATTAATGGCAGAAATAGTTCATAAAGACAGAGGTCTTAGAACTGATAGACGTATGAGTCATGCATTCTTAATGTCTGTTGCAACATTTCATAAACCTTTTGTAATTACTGATGCCGCATTAAATATTTGCCCAACATTGGAGGATAAAAGAGATATTGCTCAAAATGCTATTGATTTTATGTGTAAAATTGTTCAAGAGCCACAAGTAAAAGTTGCTGTTTTATCAGCTGTTGAGACTGTTACATCTTCTATGCCAGCAACGCTTGATGCAGCTTCTTTATCAAAAATGGCTGAAAGAGGTCAAATTACTAACGCTTTAGTTGATGGGCCATTAGCTTTTGATAATGCTATCTCAATAACTGCTGCTAATATAAAAGGTATATCATCTCCTGTATCTGGCGATGCTGATATTTTATTAGTTCCAGATCTTGAATCAGGTAATATGCTTGCAAAGCAACTTAAATATTTAAGCAAAGCATTAATGGCAGGTATTGTGCTTGGTGCTAAAGTTCCTGTAATGCTTACAAGTCGTTCAGACCCAATGGAAACAAGAGTTATGTCTTCTGTACTTGCTTCATTAATATATCATACTAAACTTTAATAGAATTAATTTATGCAGAATGTAATATTAGTATGTAACGCTGGTTCCTCTAGTTTAAAAATTTCTATTTTTTTAATGATAGATAATAAAATAAATAAGCAATTAAGTCATATTTTATTAGAGAAGAAAGATAATGAGATTATATTTCATTTAAATGATGATCAGACTAATCAAATTATCGAGACAAAAAAATCATCAAAAGATCCGATAGTTGATATGATTAATATGTTTTTACTTTGGTGGAATGAGAAAAAAAATATGAATCTTATAGCGACTGGTCATCGTGTTGTGCATGGTGGGAATATTTTTAGCTCTCCAGTGATTGTTACAGATGAAATAATATCTCAAATAGAAAAATTAATACCTCTAGACCCTCTTCATCAGCCTTATAATCTTGCTGCTCTTAAGATATTTTTTGAAAAATATCCATCAAAAAAACATATAGCTTGTTTTGATACAGCTTTCCATATGACACAATCTAAACTTGCAAAATCTTTTTCATTACCAAAAAAATTTGCTGATAAATCTATTTGTAAATATGGATTTCATGGGCTTTCATACCAATATGTTAGCCAAAATTTTAAAATAATTACAAAATTAGATTTACCAGAAAAAACTATTATTGCTCATCTTGGTAGCGGCGCAAGTTTATGCGCTCTTCATAATGGAAAAAGCATTGCAAGTAGTATGGGATTTTCAGTGCTAGAAGGATTAATGATGGCAACTAGATCTGGTTCGATTGATCCTGGCGTTATATTATATCTTCTTGAACATGAAAAAATGACAGTGACTGAAGTTAGTAACTTACTTTATAAAAATTCAGGTTTGCTTGGTGTTTCTGGTGAAAGCGCCGATATGAGAGTTTTAATTGAAAGTCAATCTCAAGATTCACAATTTGCTATTGATTTATTTATATATAAAATTCAACAAGAAATTGGTAAACTTGTTTTCTTACTTGCTGGTTTAGATGCATTGATATTTACAGCTGGAATTGGCGAACATTCGCCTATCATTAGAGAAAAAATATGCAGAACATTATCATGGTTTGGATGTGAACTTGATGAAATTGCTAATAGCGAAAATAAATTACAATTAAATAATCAACATAGTAAAATACAGATATTTGTTATTCCAACAGATGAAGAAAAAACTATAGCGATGAATACGATAAGTAAATTGTGCAATAGTTCAGATAAATAATAAAAATTGGTGGAGTCAAGCGGAATCGAACCGCCGACCTTTTGAATGCCATTCAAACGCTCTACCAATTGAGCTATAACCCCAATATAGAGAATATATCATTTTTTTTAATTATTGCAAATTCTTCTATGCACCATGGTGTAAAAATATAATGATTTTCTTTTATATAATTTTCAAAATCTAGAAATTTGATCCATTTAATTTCATCAATTTCATGAATATTTGGAATGATTGAATCATTATAAATAGAAACATATATTGGACATATTTCATTTTCGACAATATTATTCAATTCAAATTTATATCGATATTTTGATATAAAGAATAAATTTAAAATATCTATTCCAAGTTCAAATTTTGCATGTCTTTTTGCCGCTTCTTCGTAATTTTCATCTATTTGAGGATGTCCACAAAAACTATTTGACCAAAAACTACCCCATGTTTTCTTTAAACTAGATCTTTTTTGAATTAATAATTCTTTATTATTATTGAATAAAAATACTGAAATACCTCTATGTAGAGGAGAATCCAAATTATGTGCATCAATTTTATTAGCAATGCCTTGAAAATTATCATTTTCATCAACTAAAACAACATGTTTTGATGAAAGATCATTAATCATTTTTTCTTTCTCAAAACAGATGGAATATCATGAATATTATCAGAACTACCTAATTCCGGAGTTTTATGAATAAAATTATCTCTCGTATCATGATTATCATTATTTGAGGATTTTAATGAATTCCACATACGTGAAAAAATAGATTTTTGTTCTGTTCCTACATTTTTTTCTTGTATATTATTTTCTGCTCTAATTCCTTGAAGGTCTTTAATTTCTACTGTTTCAGCTTCATATTTATTAGAATCAAGCAATTCTTCAAAAAGGATAGGCTCAATTATATTATTTTGGTCTATATTTGCAGTTATTTCATTATTTTGTTGTTCTTCATATTTAATATTTTTTTCTAATTTTGATTCTTCAGCATCAATTCCAGTCGCAACTACAGACACTCTAATTGTACCTTCTAAATCTTTGTTAAAAGTTGAACCAACAATGATATTAGCATCTTTATACCCAACTTCTTGACCAATTCTATTAGCTACAATGTCTACTTCAAATAATGTCATATCAAGGCCACCTGTGATATTTATAATGACACCACGTGCTCCACACATTGAATTATGAGCTAATAATGGATTAAATATTGCTGCTTCAGCTGCCCTTAATGCACGATCTTCGCCAGATGCTTCACCAGTACCCATCATTGCTTTACCCATTTCACTCATAACGGCTCTGATATCTGCAAAATCTAAATTAATAAGTCCTGGCATAATCATCAAATCTGTAACACTTCGAACTCCTGCATGCAAAACATCATCTGCCATTTTAAATGCATCAGCAAAAGTAGTTTGTTCATTTGCTATTCTGAATAAATTTTGATTTGGTATTACGATTAAAGTATCAACAACTTTTTGAAGTTCTATAAGCCCATTTTCAGCAGTTTTCATTCTATGCATTCCTTCAAAATGGAATGGCTTTGTGACAACACCAACTGTCAATATTCCAAGTTCTTTTGCAATTCTTGCAACAAAGGGTGAAGCACCAGTACCAGTACCTCCGCCCATTCCTGCTGTTACAAAAACCATATTTGCATTAGCAAGATAACGTCTTATTTCATCTTCAGATTCTTCTGCCGCAAGAGCACCAATCAATGGATCAGCTCCAGCTCCAAGACCCTTAGTTGTTTTGGCACCAAGTTGAATTTTATTTTCACATAATGAATATTCTAGTGATTGAGCATCAGTATTGGCAACAACAAAATTTGCGCCTTGTAATTTTGATGACAACATGTTGTTAACAGCATTTCCACCAGCTCCACCGACACCGAATACTATAATAGTTGGTTTTAATACCACAGAGTCTGGATTTTTGATATCTAATGACATTATATATAAATACCTAAAATAATTATTTCAAATAAGTTTATTATATATAATAAATAAATTAATTTCTACAATCAAATGATTATTCTTGACAAAATGCTGCTATAATATTAAATTCAATTTGATCTTCAAGATAAATTCAATTTCAGGACGCTATGATAGATAAAAATATAGTTAAAAACTATACAAATGCATTATTTTCTAAAGCAACAAATGATAATATTGTAGAAATAATTTATAAACAATTGTGCTTTTTAAATGAAGCATTTTCAAGTGATGTTAATCTTAGAAATAGCATGAATTATCCTGTATTATCTATGAATACAAAAACTGAGATAATTACATATATTGCAGAACATTTTGAGATGGAAGAATTAGTTAAAAATTTCTTATTAATTGTGCTTCAAAACTCTAGATTAGGTTTTTTAAATGATATTGTAGTGTTATTTAATAAAATGATGCTTGATAGCAAGTTTATTAAAATAGTGGATGTTACATCTGCTGGAAAATTGAATAAAAAGCAACAAAAATGGGTTCTTGACTATATTGAAGAAAAATTAAAGCAAAAAACTCAAATAAATTTTTTAGTAAATAATGCTTTAATAGCAGGCATTACTATAGAATATGATTCTATATGTTTGGACTATAGTGTTAATGCTATGATTGATAAAATAAAGAATAGTTTTAAATAAAATATAATTTAGTTACCAAATTTAGTAATTATTTTAAAGATGAAATTAGATGGTAACAAAAATATTTCTGTTAAAAATCAACTTGAAGATTACTCAAAATTTTCGCCAATATTTACTGAATCATAGAAATTTGCTTCTTGGTCATCAGGTAATATTTTAATTAATTCAGAAGATTGTATATCATTTATTATCAAATTTTTGAATTTTTCTGGAAATATATATGAAACATTTTCTAATTTATCAACAATATTTCTAGATATATCTTTAGCAGCAACATAAAATATTTGATATTCATCATCACCAATATATTTTTCCTTATTAAGACAATAATATAGAATAAGTTTTCTAGATGAAATTTCAATATTTGGATTAAAATGAGAAATTGGTATATTATCAAAATGTTCTATCTCAAAAAATAGTTTAAAAATTTCTTTCAAACTATTTAAATATTTTTCATTATTCTCATATTTCTTTTGACCTTTTTGTAATGTTAAAAAATATAGTAATTGTTGAATTGCAATATGCTTTAAATTTTCATTCTTATTTTCTTTACTCATATTCATTCATAATTATGTGAAATAATGTTTAAAAATAATTATGATAGAATAATATTTATAAGACAAGAAAATGTTAATTAAATATATAAAATAAAAGCTAAAGGGCGAATTTAAGCCCCAAAGCATTAGTGCACAAATGTTATTAATTATTAAAGGTTAGGAGATTATTCAGATTCATGATTGGATTGAGCTACAGGGCCGTTCTAACTAAGAAAATAAAAATGCTGAAAACTATTGATTCTAAAC
>DYTE01000024.1 GCA_020726135.1 Rickettsia conorii | reverse complement strand
CTGAAGGGAAAACTGAAGGCTTGGCTGAAGGGAAAGCTGAAGGGAAAGCTGAAGGTATAGCTGAAGGTATAGAAAAAACAAAAATAGACATTGTTAAAAATATGCTAGCAAATAATTTTGATATAAATACTATATCAAAAATTACAGGATTATCCGAGAATGACATTAATATAATTGCACGATAAAAAATATTGCCACTAATTAAATATAAAAATAATATGAGTTTTATTAAAGAATTTATCAAAAGAGGCTATTTGTACCAATGTACAGATTTAGAAAAATTATCTCAGAAAGAAAAAATTATAGCTTATGTTGGTTTCGATGCTACAGCTAATTCCTTGCATGTAGGTAGTTTAATGCAAATTATGATATTGAGACTTTTGCAACAATATGGACATAAACCTATAATTATTATAGGAGGCGGAACTACTAAAATAGGTGATCCAACTGGAAAGGATGAAGCCAGAAAAGTTTTAACTGACGCAGAGCTTAATGTTAATATAGATGGTATAAAAAAATCATTGTCTAAATTTATTAAATTTGGCAATAGTGATGATGATGCTATTATATTAAATAATGCAAATTGGCTTGATAATTTAAATTATTTACAATTTTTACGTAATTTTGGTTCACACATATCAGTGAATCGCATGTTAAATCTCGAAGCAGCAAAAACTAGGCTTGAACGAGAACAACATTTAAGTTTTTTAGAATTTAATTATATGCTTATTCAAGCCTATGATTTTTGGTATTTAAATGAAAATTATAATTGTTCTCTGCAATTTGGTGGTAGTGATCAATGGGGTAATATTATTATGGGTATTGATGCAATAAAAAAATTAAATGGTTCTGAATCATTCGGTCTCACAACCCCTCTACTGACTACTGCTTCTGGTTCTAAAATGGGTAAATCTGCTCATGGAGCTGTATGGATTAATGAAGATATGTTATCACCTTATGATTATTTTCAATATTGGCGTAATAGTGATGATAGGGATGTCATAAAATTTGCTAATTTATATTGTGAATTTAGTGATTTAGAAATGTCAAAATTTACTGATGTTTTTGAAAAAAATATTAATGAAACAAAAAAGAAATTAGCTTTTCGTTTAACAGAACTTTGTCATGGAATGGATGAGGCTGAAAAATCACTTGAGACGTCAATAAAATTATTTGAGAAAGGGGCTATAGATGATAATGTTCCAACATTTTTTATCGATTTAGCTAGATTAGAAAAAGGCATAATGTTATTTGAATTATTTTTTGATTGTGCAATGACTGATTCAAAATCTGATGCAAGACGATTAATTAGAGGAGGTGGGGCAAGAATTAATGATGAAATTATTAAAAATGAAAATCAGCTTATAGATATTCATAATATGAAAAATAATTATATAAAATTATCACTAGGTAAGAAAAAACATATAATAATAAAAGGATGTTGATAATCGCATTTAATATGATATGATATATTATTGATATTTTTATATTACATATCATAATCATAAATTATTTATACATTACTCATCTTAATGAAAATTATGTATAAAATATCATGTTATTTTCAATTTAATATTTAATAGAATTATTATGGCTAGATTTCCTATTACTCAACATGGTTTTGAAAAATTAGAAAATGAGATCAAACATTTAAAACATGTAGAAAGACCATCAGTAATTCAAGAGATTGCTACAGCTAGAGATTTTGGCGATTTATCAGAGAATGCTGAATATCATGCTGCTAAAGAAAAACAAAGTTTTATTGAAGGAAGAATTTTTGATCTAGAAGATAAATTATCACGAGCAGAAATTATTGATATTATGAATATTTCATGCAAGCATGTTACTTTTGGAGCTACAGTAAAAATTATTGATACTGAGACTGAGGAAGAATCTCTATATATTATTGTTGGTGAGTATGAAGCAGATCTTACAAAGAAAATGGTTTCTATAACTTCACCGATTGCTAAAGCTTTAATAAGTAAATCTGTAGGAGATTTAGTTGAAGTATTTACTCCAAAGGGCAGTAAAACATACGAAATATTATCAATAGAATATTTAACTTTAAATTTTAATTAAAATAATTATCAATTTACATTAGTTAATTAATAATCTAATATTTAAATATATATATCAATATTTTGGTGAATTTAAATGAAAAAATTATTAATTAATCTAATATTTTGCAGCTTATTATTTTCAAATAAAATATTTGCAAATAAGATCAATTCGCATCATGTGCGTGTTGCAGTACATGTTCCTGCAAAATGCATTTTATATACTAATCCAATAGATTTTGGCACATTATCACATACAGAAATCAAAAATCATGATATAACATCAATTGTTACATATTATGTGACATGCACAAAAAATCTTCATTATCGAATAGAAGTAGGAAAAGGAATGCATTGCAACCGTAATTTAGTAGATGATATTAATAATAAATTACCTTATACTATATATAAGAATTTACAAACTAAAAAAATATTAGATATTACTAATCCTATAACTGGCATAGCTACAGGTGAAAAAACTGCAATAAATTTATATCAACATCTTTTTAAAAATTCTTCTAAATCATTGGCTGATGGATTATACCAAGATTCTTTAGATGTCAATTTAATAGTTGATAATAATGGATCAAAACATGAAACTATATATCATGTACCGGTTAGAGTTAGTATTAGGTAAATTTATATCTTGAAATTTTATGAAATAATTATAATCAAATATATTCTGAAGTTAAGAAATATAAAAAATATCTTGACGAATCTAATATAAAATTATATAAGTATAAAATCTGTTTGATTATGTGGGGATGTAGCTCAGTAGTAGAGCATCTGCTTTGCACGCAGAGGGTCGGGGGTTCGATTCCCTTCATCTCCACCATTATTTTTTCATTCTGATATTATCTAACTTAAAATGTATGAAATTCTTTGTTTACTACATTTACTTTATTACTGAATTTTGATGTTGTGTTGTCATAACCAATATGTGCATTACCAATAGCACCATTTCTATGTTTTGCTATTAATATTTCAGCAATATCATAAGATTGATTCATTTTTAGTTGCCATTCGTCCATTTTTGTCTTATTCACACCATCTGGTTGTTTTCTTGTTAAATAATATTCATCTCTATATATAAACATTACAATATCTGCATCTTGTTCAATTGAACCAGATTCTCTCAAATCAGATAACATAGGTCTTTTATCTTCTCTAGTTTCTACAGCTCTTGATAATTGTGCTAATGCTATTACAGGAATATTTAATTCTTTCGCTATAAGTTTTAATCCTTGAGTAATTTCTGAAACTTCATTTACTCTATTTTCATGTTTAGAATTTCCACGAATAAGTTGTAAATAATCTATAAATAATATAGCTAGATTGTTTTTACGTTTTAATTTTTTAGCTCTAGTTCTGAGTGCGTTTATTGTAAGAGCAGGAGTATCATCTAAAAATAATGGTAATTCTGATAATTTTGCAGATTCTCTTTGAAGTTTATTATATTGCTCTTCTGTCAAACCACCACTTTTTAAAAATGATGAATTAATTGAAGTATTCATAGAAATAATACGCATTGCAAGCTGTTGTGATGACATCTCTAAAGAAAAAAAACCTACGCTTTTATTTATCCCTGTAATTTTTGTTTCTTCTACAAGAAAATTACATGCATTCACTGCCATATTAATAGCTAATGCTGTTTTACCCATCGAAGGTCTAGCTGCTAATATCACTAAATCTGAATCCTGAAATCCACATAATAATTTATCAAGTTCTAAAAACCCAGTTGAAATACCAGTAATATGACGTGGATTTTTCATTGCTTTAGTAATATTAGCAACTGAGTCATTTACAGATGTTTTTAAATCTACAAAACTTTTATTATCTGATCCATTCTCTGCGAGCTCATATAACATATTTTCAGCATTTTGAAGCTGCATTTGTGAATCTTGTTCTAATGAAGAATTAAGAGCGTTAGTATAAATAGTTTCTGATATAGACATTAGTGAGCGTTTAATAAATAAGTCATAAACTATTTTTCCATAATCTGAAATATTTAAAACCATAACAGATAATGAAACAAGTTTATTTAAATATTCCATTCCCTCGGAGCTTTTAAATATTTCTTCATTGCTAAGCATTGCTTTTATTGTAATTGGAGTTGCAAGCAAATCTCTTTCTCTGATTTTAATAATAGCTTCATATATTTTTTGGTGCAATGGCTGAAAAAAATGTTCAGCTTTTAAATATTCTGAAATATTTAACAATGCATCATTATTTATAAGTGTTTTTCCTAAAATTCTTTGTTCAGCATCTATATTACATGGGAAATTTTTATTATCTTCAAATGTCGTCATAATTATAACCTAAAACTCATTCTTACTTAGATTTTTTAAACTTTCTCTATAAATTTGTACATTAATATTATGGTCATTAATATTTTCAGCAAAAGCATGTCCTCCTGCAGGACTCACAACAAAATATAAAAATTTACTATTAGCTGGACTTGCAACGGCTTCAAGAGATTTTAATGATGGGCAAGATATTGGACCTTTTGGTAAACCATTAACATAATAAGTATTATAATGTGATTCTATACTTAAATCCTTCTTTGTAATATTTCTAGTCAATTTATATTTACCTTCTGTTATTGCATAAATAGTTGTAGGATCAGCTTGTAGTTTCATATTTTTTTTTAAACGATTTAAAAATACAGAAGCAATAACTGGTCTTTCAATATTAGAATTTGTTTCTTTTTCAACAATAGAAGCTAAAATTAATACATCTAATCTTGTTTTTAATGGAGAAGAATTATCTAATTTTTTCATAATATTATCAAGATTATAAGACATTAAATTACGCATTTGCTCAATTAATTTTTCTTTCATATCACCATATGAGAAAAAATAAGTATTAGGCATTAAAAAACCTTCTGGTACATTATTGATTACATTGCCAAATAAACGTTCTTCTTTATTAATCATCTCTATTATCTCATGCACATAAACACCTTCTGGAACAATTATTTTATGTATAATAGATTTGCCATTATATAAGATACGTAATATTTGTATTGGTGAAATATTAGCTGTGAAATTATATTCACCGCTTTTTAGTGGATATTTTAATGAGTAGATTTTTGCTAACAGAGTAAATAATTTTCTATATTTAATAATATTATTTTCTTCTAATGTATAAGCTATTGCAGAAATTTTTAAATTAGGTTTGATTATAATAATTTTACTATTTTGCATATTTCCAGGAATTAGCAAATAAGCTATTATTAAATTTATTCCACTCAATAATATTATTAATATAAATATACTTATAATAGCTTTAATTTTAAAAATTTTTTTAATCATATTGATTTAATATAATATTCACCAATAGCAACTAAATTACTATCACCTGTCATAATAATATTATTTTCATGAACAGACATATCGAGATAACCTTTTTCAAATAATATATGTGAAGGTTTTTGTACATATCCAAGCTTCAAACTTGCGGCATAAGTAGCACATGCTCCGCTACCACAAGCTAATGTAAATCCAACTCCTCTTTCCCAGACTTGTAACCTAATATTAACATCATCATTATTATTCTCATTTTCAAGAATAATTTCAGCAAAATTAACATTAACACCATCTTTAAATAATTTCGTATCTTGAAATATTTCTCCAATCACTTGTTTATCTTCTAAACTTAATGTTTTAAAAATTACAATATGTGGATTTCCAACATCAACAGAAATTGCATCTTTAGGATCAATATTATATCTACTAAGAACTGGTAATATATCATCAATTTTAGGCATCCAACTTTTATCAAAACAAGCCTCTCCTATATTAACGCTTACAAGATCATTATTTAAAATCTCACATTTTATATTTTTTGTTTCTGTAACTAAATTACTATATTTAGATCCTGTATTTAGATATATAAGCATTGCAAGACATCTTGATGCATTACCGCAAAGAGTTGCTTTAGAACCATCAATATTATAAATTAACATTTCATAATCTATGTTAGTTACAGATTGTAACTTATTGTAAATAATTATTTGATCACAACCTATACCAGTCCTACGATTAGCAATATTTATTATCAAATCATTAAGATTATATCCAGCAATAATATCTGATTTCTGGACAATTACAAAATCATTACCTAGACCATGCATTTTTGCAAAATTAATTATTTTCATATATAATCCTATATTATTAAACCAAATGATTGCTTTATTTCATTTAACTTTATTTTAGCATTTAATTGCGCTTTCAATGATCCTTTTGTTAATATATCTATTAAATATTTTTTATCATTGATTAATTCTAGATATTTTTTGCGTATTGGTGATAAATTATCAATTATTATTTCAGCTAAATCATTTTTAAATTTGGAAAAACCCTTATTTTCATATTCATTTACTAAATCTTCAATTGATCGATCATTTAAACTTGAATAAATATTTAATAAATTCGTAATTTCTGGCCTAGTAATCTGATCATAACTAATATATTCAAACATATCTGTTTTAGCTTTACGTAATTTATGGATTATAGTATCAGCATCATCTATTAAATTAATTCTAGACCCATCATTTGAATCAGATTTACTCATTTTTTTTAGTCCATCACGTAAACTCATTATTCTTGCAACATTTTTCTCGATTAGAGCTTCAGGTAATTTGAATATATTTTTTTCAAATTTTCTATTTATAATTCCTGCAATATCTCTTGTTAATTCAAGATGTTGTCTTTGATCATCACCAACTGGAACATAATCTGGATTATATAATAAAATATCAGCAGCCATTAATACTGGATAGGAGAATAATCCTAAACATGCATTATCTTGATGTTGGCCAGCCTTATCTTTAAATTGTGTCATACGTTTTAACATACCAAGAGGTGTTACACAATTAAATATCCAAGCAAGTTCAGAATGTTCAGTAACAGAACTTTGCTGAAATATCACAGTTTTATTCGGACAAAGACCTGAAGCAATATATAAAGCTGTCGTGCTCATTATAGATTCTTTTAAAATTTCAGGATCAATAGTAATCGTAATAGCATGTAGGTCTGCAAGAAAGAAAAAACATTCATATTCATGTTGCATTTTAGTCCAAGGTAACATAGCTCCAAGATAATTCCCAAGATGTAACATCCCTGTTGCCTGCATTCCAGACAATATTCTTTTTTTCATTTCACTCATAATAAAGAAATCTATTTCATGATTAAACATATTTTGCTATTATACTTAAAAAAATAAAGAATATCATTATGTTTTCACGTATTAGAACTTTAATCTTTTATATTTTAAGTGCATTTTGCATATTTATAATATTTGCAATATTTTACTTACCTAATAGATTTATGAAATTATCATATAATTTTAGATATAAAATTGCAGAATATTTTTCATATATATTCATATTTTTATGTAAATATATTGCAGGTTTAAATTATACAATAGAAGGAATGGAAAAATTACCTAATACTCCATCTATAGTTTTATTAAATCATCAATCATTTTGGGATAATTTAATAGTGCAATTATTTATTCCTCAACATTCTTGGGTGCTTAAACGTGAATTATTTAATATGCCTCTTTTGGGTTGGGGAATAAAAATGTTGGAACCCATAGATGTTGATAGAAGTGATCATATTTCAGTGAATAAAATATTACGTGAAGGACAGAAAAAATTGTCGAATGGATTGTGGGTTATAATTTTTCCTGAAGCTACAAGATGTAGACCAGGCTCTATGACTAGATTTAAACCAAGCGCAGTAAAACTTGCATCTATGGCAAAAGTACCAATCATTATGGTAGCACACAATGCTGGTATGTTCTGGCCTAAGGGATTATGGATAAAACCAGGTCATATTCATGTTAAAATTATAGATATTATTGAAATTGATGAAATCATATCATCAGAGACACGTGAGCTTACAACCAAAATAGAAAATATTATTCACGCAGAAAAGCAAATTCTTGAATCAAATTTTTATTAAATCTAGCCATGATTTGCATCATTTAGATTTTGTTCTGTTATTGTTTGTGAATCACGAATTACTCCTACAGCTGTATGCGGATTAAAATATTTGAATAAATCCGTAGCGTTTTTAACAGTTTGTGGAAAAAAATTATCACTTAATGTAATAATAATATGTGGTTTATTATTGTTCGATTTTTCCATTTTTGTTATAAACATTCTCTTGCAAAGATTTCATATATTGGATGTTCTAAACTAGATATTGAGAAGTTCTGCGACATTAACCAGCCGTTAAAAATGTCAATATTTTCATCATCAATATTATGTTCTGTAACTGATAATAACATCAAATTATTTGGTTTATAAATATCTAGGCTAACCGCGCATTTATAAAGTTTAATTTCAATATTGCCAAAATATTTTGCTTCTCCAACATTTATTATAACTTCTTTTGATAATGAAGTTACCTTATTTAAAACAAGAATTTTAGCAGAATTTCTATATTCTATAGTTGGTATTTTGTTCGAAATTTCATTGAGAAATATATCATTTTCTAAATTTTCATTTGTTGCAGTAATATTTACTGAGATCAAAAATATTAAAGAAATAAATAAGGTTTTTAAATACATCATTTAAAATATTTATATAAATAAAAAACAATAATAAATGTTTTTGTTTAAAGTCTCAATAATTAATTGTCATGCAATAAACCATGGACCTTCTAAGTAAAAAATTTGACATATATGATATTGATATGTTATAATAAAATTTAAATATTGATAGGAATATGATTTATGAAACGCACATTTCAACCAAGTAACTTGGTAAGAAAAAGAAGACATGGTTTTAGAGCAAGAATGGAAACTGTTGGTGGTAGAAATATTATTAATAGCCGAAGAGCTAAAGGTAGAAAAAAACTCTCTGCTTAATTAACCATTTGTCTATTATCTCTTTAAAAAATCAAAAACAATTTGATGTAATTAATAAAATAGGGAAGAAACTACATAGTGATTATTTTTTTGCTTTGGTTTCTTCTGTAAAACCTAAATTTTTACCTCACGATTTTTCAAATTTTCCTTCTATGTTTCTTGGTATGAAAGTTGGAAAAAAATTGGGTAATGCCGTTATACGTAATAAGATAAAACGTCGTATCAGACATTTATCTCGTGTTATTCATGCGAAACAAACTAATTCATATATTTCTATTATTCTAATCCCTAAAAAAAATTTTGAAAATATATTGTTTGAAAAATTAGAAAAAGATTTTGAAAAAATATTAAAATTAACGAATTTATAAATATGAATAAATATAAAGAAGCCTTAATATATCACCAATATCCAAATCCTGGTAAGATCTCAACTAGAGTTACAAAGGATTTAAAAAATCAAAATGATTTAGTATTAGCTTATTCTCCAGGTGTAGCAGGACCTTGTCTTGAAATAGCAAAAAATATTGACGACATATATAAATATACTTCCAAAGGTAACATTGTTGCTGTTATATCAAATGGGACAGCTATTTTAGGCTTAGGTGATTTGGGCGCTGCTGCTTCAAAGCCAGTAATGGAAGGTAAGGCTGCTTTATTTAAGAAATTTGGATATATTGATGCAATTGATTTAGAAATTGATGAAAAAGATCCTGAAAAATTTATTGAAATAGTTAAATCTTTGGAAAATAGTTTTGGAGCAATTAATTTAGAAGATATATCAGCACCTAATTGTTTTATAATTGAAGAAAAATTAAAAGATATTCTGAATATTCCAGTGTTGCATGATGATCAACATGGAACTGCTACAGTTATCTTAGCAGCTTTAATTAATTGCCTTTATATTACAGGTAAATCTAAAGAACATGTAAAAATTATTATGAATGGTGCAGGTGCTGCTGCAATTGCTTGCCTTGATTTGCTTGTATATTTTGGTTTTAATAAATCTAATATTATTTTATGTGATACACAGGCTGTTGTATATAAAGGTAGAAAAGTTGGCATGAACCAATGGAAAGAAAAATATGCAACTGAATCAAATGCTAGGTCTTTGCTTGATGCAATAGAAAATGCGGATATATTTCTAGGTCTATCAAAAGCTGATATTTTAACATCTGAAATGCTTATGAAAATGGCAAAAGATCCTATGATTTTTGCTATGGCAAATCCAGATCCAGAGATTAATCCTGAAATTGCAAGATCTGTTCGTCCAGATGCAATCATCGCAACCGGAAGATCTGACTATCCTAATCAAATTAATAATGTATTATGTTTTCCTTATATTTTTAGAGGAGCTCTTGATGTAAGAGCTAAAACAATAAATAAAGAAATGCAAGTTGCTGTTAGCAATGCTCTAGCAGAAATTGCAAGACTTGATGTTCCAAATTCAATATATAATTACGGCTATAATAAATTATCATTTGGTAGAGAATATATAGTTCCAGTACCATTTGATGAACGTCTTATAGTAACATTACCAGTTGAAGTAGCTCGTGCTGCTATTAAAAGCAGGACATCTCAAATTGACAATTTTGATCTAGATCAATATAAAAAATCATTAGAAGAAAAAACAGGAAAATAATTTTATGGAGACTCTATGAATATAATTGTAACACAAGATATTTCATCAAGACTAGATCGTTACATTAGAACATTATATCCATTAATGACACAAGGAATTATAGAACAATCATTACGTAATAAAAAAATTAAACTTAATAATTTAAAAGTAAAAGCCAATAGTCGCCTTTGTAAAAATGATGAAATTTTTATAGATGATAGTTTAATATTATTCAAAGAAACATCAACTCAACATAATTTTTCTAGTAATATTATATCTCTAGCCTGTAAAATTCAAAAAGATTATTTGATATATGAACATGAGGATTTTTTTGCTATAAATAAACCATCTAAGTTAGCCACTCAAGGCGGTAGTAAGATTGATTTATCAGTTGATGATGCTCTAAATTATTTAAATAGAAATAATACATCAACCTATGATAATTATCGTTTAGTTCATAGGTTAGACAAAGATACTAGTGGAATATTATTAATTGCAAAAAATTATACTTCCAGCATAAAACTTACAAAAGCTTTTGAAGATAAAAAAATAAAGAAAATATATCTTGCTATTTTAGATGGAATTTTACCAGAAAAAAAAGGAGAAATAATATCAAAAATTGCTAAAAGAGCGAATTATGTACATGAAATTATTGGTGATTCTGATGAAGGGAAAGAAGCTATTACACAATATAGATTATTAAAAATAATAGATAAGAAATTTTCTTTAGTAGAATTTATGCCATTAACAGGTCGAACACATCAATTAAGAATTCATGCAAAATCTCTTGGTTGTCCAATTGTTGGTGATGCTAAATATGGTAGTGATATTGATAAAAATATGTTACTTCATGCAAGTAGTGTGACATTAGATAAATCAATTTTTGGAACTGAAATATCTATAGATGTTGAATCTTCTAATGAATTTAAAAAATTTATAAAATAATAGGTATATTATGAGTGAAGTTTTTAATGGTTTTAAATTTGTTGCCCCTAAAAGCGGAGGAGCGAATGAATCAGGTGATGTAGGTGGAATATATGTAAATGATAATGCTGATAAATTCTTATTAAAAAAAGATATAATGGTTATTGGTCTGATTTTGTTAAAGTATTTGCATATCAGTTTCCTAATGTAGAGTATAATGGTGCTAATTATGGAGATCATTTTATTATATTAATTGGTTAACACAGCACAATATTACATTAATGATAATAAATGTTTTAATGGAAATATTTTATCTAAAAAAATTTTTAATAGTTCAAAGGTAATTAATATGATAAAATGTGCTTGTTTAATTAAATTCAATCAAAATAAAAATAAATTATTATTAGTGAGAGTTAGAGATAATATAAAATGGTATTTTCCTGGTGGAAAAATAGAAAATGATGAAACATATGAAAATTGTTTGATCAGAGAGGTTAAAGAAGAATTAAATATAGATCTTTTAACATCTTCCATCAAATTTCAGATCTCAATCGAAGCATCTGCTTATGCTATTAATGATGTTGTCAAATTAAATTGTTTTACAGCAGAATTTACTGGTAATATTTCAGCATGTGCAGAAATATCAGAAGTTAAATATGTGGATTGGATTAAAGATAGGAATATATTAGCTCCAGCAATTATTAAATTATGTGATACAAATCACTTTCAAAATATGATTCTTTAATTTATTTAAAATAAACAAATTCCTTAAAAGAAATTGAAATTAAGAATGACAATAATAATGTCATCAGAGATTAAAGAAATTAAAATTATGGTTTTGCTATATATTATAATATTGATTGAGTATAGTAATTTTTTAAATCCTTAAATATCATCTGTTGAAATTACATCTTTAATATGTAATTGAATAGAAGATTTATTATTCCAATAATTGATTTTCAGATATCCAATTATTGATAAATTATATTTTTGAGAAAGTAATATTTTCCCTAGATCTGTACCAATATTATTAAATGCAATAGCACTTATTTGATTTGCAATATTACTATTATTTGACGAAAGTAAGCATTTAATATGATTGCTAGCTAGAATATCTGTTTTTATGATAGAAAAATTAGTAAATTTAAATAATGGTTCGCTATTACCAATTCCGAATGGTTCTAACTTCATAATTTCATTTACAAGATCGATGTTAATGTTGCTCAGTTCTAAGGTCGCATTAAAAAAATTTATATGATTTAATGGTAATTTTTCAATATCAATTTTAAATGAGTTATTAAAAAATAATTCTAATTCATCTAATTTATCTTCTTTTACTGTAAAACCAGCTGCCATACTATGACCGCCACCAGCTGATATAATGCCTAAATTTTTAGCTAGATTAACTTTTTCAGCAAAATTCACGCCAGTGATAGATCTACATGAAGCTTTTCCAATATTATCATTTAATGCTATTACTGAGACTGGTTTATTAAATTTATCCTTGAGTCTTGAGGCTACAATACCTATCACACCTGGATGCCATCCTCTTCCAACTATAAATAATGAAGCTTTTTCTGTTTGAGTTTCAGCGATCTTTATTGCTTCTGCAGTTATTATACTCTCAATATTTTTACGTTCTTCATTATAAATATCTAATTGTTTAGCAATATCAATAGCTCTGTCATGACATTTAGTAGAAAGTAACTCAGAACCAAGACTTGCAAGACCAACTCTTCCACCTGCATTTATTCTAGGACCTAACAAAAATCCTAGATGATAGCAATTAGGTTTATCTTCAAGTTTTGCTATATTTGATAAATATTTAAGACCTATATTTTGTTTTTTCATCATTATTTTAAGACCTTGAAATACAAAACATCTATTAAGTTTAATAAGTGGCATTACATCACATACTGTACCTAAAGCTACTAAATCCAGATATTTCAGTAATTCTGGTTCTTTTCTATTTTTAAAATATTGATTTTTTTTTAATTCTGAAATTAAAGCCACAGCAAATAAAAAACATACTCCTACAGCTGCTAAATATTTATACTGACTTATTTCATCTGATCTGTTAGGGTTTACAACTGCTACACAGTCTGGAAGTAATTCATTAGTTATGTGATGGTCAAGTACTATCACATCAAGACTCAAATCTTTTGCATATTTGAGTGGCTCATACGCAACAGCACCACAATCAACTGTAAAAACTAATCGAGTCCCATCATCTTTAATTTTTTTCATGGCAGTGATATTAGGGCCATAACCTTCTGAAATACGATCTGGCACATATATATTAGCTTCAACTCCAAGATCTCTAAATATATTCTTAAGAAGAGCACTAGATGTTGCGCCATCTACGTCATAATCAGCGAATATAGTAATTTTCTCTTTATTATTTATAGCAAAAATACTTCTATCCACTGCTTTTTGCATATCAAATAAATGAAATGGATTTGGTAATAAATATTTAAGTTTAGGTGATAAAAATAAAGCAGGATTATCATCATTAATACGATGAAGTAATAATTTACTCAATAATAGGCTTATAGATAAATTTGATGCAATATTCAAAACATCACCTTCATCACAATGATGTTCCTGCCAAATTTTACCTAAAATAGATTTCTTTTCTTCAATCATTTTAATATTAAATTTATTATAATTTTTTTACTATATCTTCTGATAGTCCTGTAATTTTGGATATTATCTCTAGATCCATTTTTGCAAATAATAATTTTTTAGCTATTTCAATAGTTTTATTATATTCACCTTTAGTTTCACCTTCAGCCAAGCCTTCAGCCAAGCCTTCAGCCAAGCCTTCAGCCAAGCCTTCAGCTTTCCCTGCAGCCAAGCCTTCAGCTTTCCCTGCAGCCAA
>DYTE01000008.1 GCA_020726135.1 Rickettsia conorii | reverse complement strand
GACCTTGATACATTATATACAGCGGAACGTATAGGTTTAGAAAAAGGTATGGCTAGAGGTCGAAAAGAAGGTATAGAACAAGGACAATTTAAAGAAAAAATAGAAATTGCTAAAAATATGATCAAAATTGGTGTTGATATTAATATAATCTCAAATGTTACTCAATTATCTATCGATCAAATTAAAAAATTAACTTAAAATTTAATTATGTATTTTAAAAATTTACCTGATTTTCTATTGTTTCTAGAAGAAAATAATCATCTAAGACGCATAAATCATACTGTTGATTCTGTTCTAGAAGTTACAGAAATTAGTAAAAGATCATTAGAACTTGCTGGACCAGCTCTATTATTTGAGAATATTATAAAAAAAGATGGTAAAAAATCTACAATACCATTGTTAACAAATTTATATGCTCATATTGACCGTATTGCTTTTAGTCTTGGTTTAAAGAGTCATACAGAATTACGTAAATTTGGAGAATTACTAGCAATTTTAAAATCTCCAGAAGCACCTTCATCAATTCGTGAAATATATAATATGTTGCCATTAGCAAAACGTGTATTATCTATGAAACCTAAGATTTTACATAAATCTCCATGCCAAGAAATTATATTAAAAAATGATGCAATAGATTTAAACATATTGCCGATTCAAACTTGCTGGCCAGGTGATGTATCAGAACTAATTACTTGGCCTATCGTTGTAACTAAGGGACCTAATTCTCTTGAAAAGACAGATAATTATAATTTAGGTATTTACAGAAACCAAGTAATAGGTAGAAATAAGCTAATTATGAGATGGTTAAAAATGAGAGGAGGGGCTCAGCAATATGAAAGATGGAAAAAATCTAACACTGAACCATTTCCGCTAGCAATAGTCCTTGGAGCTCCTCCTGCGATTACAATGTCAGCTGTTATGCCAATACCTGATAATATGTCCGAATATAATTTCTCAGGTTTGCTGCAAGCGGCACGTCCTGAGCTTGTAAAATGTAAAACAATTGATATATTAGTGCCAGCAAATAGTGAAATTATTCTTGAAGGACATGTGAGTTTAACTGAATATGCTTCGGAAGGCCCATTTGGTGATCATACTGGTTATTATAATAGTGTTGAGTCATTTCCTATTTTTACGATTAGTGCAATTACTATGAAAAAAAATCCTATATATTTAAGTACATATACAGGTAAACCTCCTGATGAACCATCAATTCTCGGAGAAGCATTAGGCGAAATATTCATTCCATTAATTATAAATCAATTTCCTGAAATAGTTGATTTTTATCTTCCACCAGAAGCATGTTCATATAGATTTGCTATAGTGTCTATTAAAAAATCATATCCAGGTCATGCAAAAAGAATTATGATGGGTATATGGTCATTTTTAAGACAATTTATGTATACAAAATTTGTAATTATTGTAGATGAAGATATTAATATTCGTAATTGGAAAGAAGTAATTTGGGCAATATCAACAAGATGTGATCCAGTGCGCGATACACTACTTATAGATAATACACCAATAGATTATCTTGATTTTGCATCACAATATTCAGGTCTTGGAAGTAAAATAGGTATTGATGCAACAAATAAAATTCATCCAGAAACAACAAGAGAATGGGGTGTTGAGATCAAAATGAGTGAAACGATAAAAAAGAAAATAGATAAAATTTGGAATGAACTTAGAATTTAGATAATTACCCCCTTGTAAAAATTTATTATAATTATTATATCAATAATGTAATAGACTTTAAGTCTAGCAAAATTTGGTAAATATAAATAAGGTGATAATTTATGGGAAAAATAATAGGTATAGATCTTGGAACTACTAATTCATGTGTTGCTGTCATGGAAGGAAAAGAGCCAAAAGTAATTGAAAATGCAGAAGGATTTCGTACCACTCCTTCAATGGTTGCATTTACAAAAAATGAAAAATTAGTTGGTGATACAGCAAAAAGACAAGGTGTTACAAATCCAAAAAATACTTTATATGGAATCAAACGACTAATTGGTCGAACATTTACAGATCCTATGGTTGCTAAAGATCAGGATTTAGTACCATATAAAATAGTTCAAGCTGATAATAAAGATGCTTGGGTAGATGTAGATGGACAAAAATATTCTCCAAGTCAAATTAGCGCTTATATTCTGCAAAAAATGAAAGAATCTGCTGAAAATTATTTAGGTGAAAAAGTCACTCAAGCAATTATAACAGTACCAGCATATTTTAATGATGCACAACGTCAAGCTACAAAAGATGCTGGTAGAATAGCAGGTTTGGAAGTATTGCGCATTATTAATGAACCAACAGCAGCAGCACTTGCTTATGGTTTTGATAAATCAGGTCATAAAACAATTGTTGTATATGATTTAGGTGGTGGTACTTTTGACGTCTCTATATTAGAAATTGGTGATGGAGTATTTGAAGTTAAAGCAACTAATGGGGATACTTTCCTTGGTGGTGAAGATTTCGATGCAAGAATATTAAATTACTTAATCGATGAATTTAAAAAAGATACAGGACTTAACTTAAAGAATGATCCTTTAGCCTTACAAAGACTTAAAGAAGCAGCTGAAAAAGCTAAAAAGGAACTCTCTACAATTCAACAAACTGAAATTAATTTACCTTATATAACGGCTGATGCATCAGGTCCTAAACATTTGAATATTAATTTCACAAGAGCAAAACTTGAAGCTTTAGTTATGGATTTAATTGACAAAACTATGGAACCATGCAAAAAAGCATTACAAGATGCTGGAGTTAAAACTTCTGATATACAAGAAGTAATCCTTGTTGGTGGTATGACCAGAATGCCAAAAGTTATTGATAAAGTAAAAGAATTTTTTGGACGTGAACCACATAGAGGTGTAAATCCTGATGAAGTAGTGGCTCTTGGAGCTGCAATTCAAGGTGGTGTATTAAATAAAGAAGTAACGGATATTTTATTATTAGATGTGACTCCCTTATCGTTAGGTATTGAAACAATGGGAGGTGTATTTACAAGACTTATTGACCGTAATACAACAATTCCTACAAAGAAAAGTCAAGTCTTCTCAACAGCTGAAGATAACCAACATGCAGTAACTATTAGAGTATTTCAAGGAGAACGTGAATTTGCAGCTCATAATAAATTGTTAGGACAATTTAATTTAGAAGGTATACCACCTGCAAGAAGAGGTGAGCCACAAATTGAAGTAACATTTGATATTGATGTTAATGGTATAGTTCATGTATTTGCTAAAGATAAGGCAAGTGGCAAAGAGCAAAAAGTTGTAATTCAAGCATCAGGTGGTTTAAATGAATCTGAAATACAACAAATGGTGCGTGATGCTGAACAAAATGCAAGCGAAGATAAAAAACGTAGAGAAATTATTGAAGCTAAAAATCATGCTGATAGTTTAATTTATTCTACAGAAAAAGCTGTAACTGAATATGGTGATAAAGTTTCCGATGCAGATAAAACTGAAATTAATAATACTATAATTCAATTAAGAGAAGCTATCGAATCCGAAAATTTAGAAAATATGAACAACCTGTCTCAAACATTGATGAATTTAAGTATGAAAATAGGTTCTAATATGAATAATCCTAGCGGACAGACTTATGACACTAATCAAGAACATGATCATTCTCAAGATGAAAAGGTTGTTGATGCAGATAATTATGAAGATTTAAATAAAAAATAATTATTTTATATTATGGCAAGATGGTTAAAGTCTTGCCATATTAAAGCCTTGAATAATAATTCCTCAACTACTCTGTTATTAATCTCTTGTTGATTATCAATTTCTAATAATTTTTTACTTATTTTTTAACTCATGTAAGTTATTTTTAATTTATGGTTATTATACCATTTTTTTCTTAACTTACACAAAGTTTATCACAGACTCTTGAATGGCTATGAAATATTTTTTTAAAACTCCCCTATATTAGCATTATCTCCATCTACATGTGCTTCAGATTCTTCTACGTCCTTTATATTTGAATTAACCGTCTCGATATTGAATACATTACCTAATTCCCCATCCTTCAGATCTGATTCATTCAATGAATCATTTGAATTTTCTTCAGAATCTTCTTCTGTTTGAGAATTCCATATATAATGACCATCTTTTCCTAATGGAGGTATACCCCCACCATTTTGTCCTGGCCTTAATGAACTTTGCTCTTGTTCATTATTATCGAAGAAAGAATTTTGTAATGCAATATCTACTTCAGATTTAATCATATCTGCTTCTTCTGCCTTCGCTTCTTCCTGTGCTTTAAGTTGAGCTTCTTCCTGAGCTTTAAGTTGTATTTCTTCCTGTGCTTTAAGTTGTGCTTCTTCCTGCGCTTTAAGTTGTGCTTCTTCCTCTGCTTTAAGTTGCGCTTCCTTAACTATCTCTACTTCCTTAGCTTCCTGATCTGCTGTAAGTTTCGCAGCTGCTTCCTGGTCTGCTTTGTTTACACTTTCAATAAATGAATTACCTACTTTTTCCATAAATATATTAGCAGCCTTATCTATAATGTTACAAATTATCCCTGCAGCTGGTAAAACCATTGACACTATTTCAGTGACAGTAGTAAGTAATTGAAATCCAACATTCAGCATTGGAGCTGCAATAGATTTAATAGTTGAAAGAATTGATATTGCTGACATAATGAACTCCATTTATATTTATAATTAAGATTAATTTAACTTCTGTACAATTATGTTGTAAGAAATAATTAGGCATCATATCAATAATTGATTTAATAGTCTAGAATTTATTAAGAAATCTTTAAGAAAAAATAACTATTGTAGTAAAATTTCTTACTTATCATAAAGTAGAATTAATTTTGAACTATTAATATATTCTTCAGATATATTAATTAATTTATTAGTATAATCTTTCATATAATATATTTTAGCGTCTTTTTGACCATACCAATTTGCTAAATATAAACGATTAAATTTAGAAAAATATTTATTATTTGTATATATTTCAATTTCTCCTTCCTTGTTTTTTAACCCTATATATTTATCATGATTATTAATAATAATTGTGGGTTTTTTGCTAAAAAACATCAAGCTCACGCCAATTATCATAAATATAAAACCAATTGATCTGATTGATGTTTTCCATATAGATAACCAAAAAAATCCAAACAAAAAAAATAATAAACTAATATTTGTAATATGGCCAAAATAATAAACTGAACCTGGTAGATTATTTGCATAATGTGCTATATTAATAATTATTTCTATAAAAAATCCAAATAATTTTAAAATATAAATAGAAAAATCAAAATTCATAAATATGATGCACAAAATTGCTAGTGGCATTAATAAAAATGACATAATAGGCACAACAATCAAATTGATTGGAATTGAATAAGTTGAAAATATATAAAATTGGCTGATAACAATTGGTGCTGTTAAGATACTTGCTAGAAAACTAGAATAAATATTGGAGAAAATATATAATTTAAATTTACCAAAAATAGTTCTATGATTAGCAAATATATGTTGTTTTTTTTGATAAAATTCATAGCCAGATATTAATGATACGACACATATGAACGATAGTTGAAAACTTGGATGAAATACATATTCAGGATTTATAGATAATATCAAAAATGCAGCAATACTGAGTGACCTCATCGGCTCTGATTTTCTACCAAGAATAATCGATATTATGAATATACTAGTCATTATAAAGGCTCTAGTAGCCGCGATCTGCATATTACTAAGTTCCAAATATAAATAGCTTCCTATTAATGCACAAATTGCAGATATTATTTTAATATCGTAATTATATGCAATATAATTTGATATATTTAATAAAAATCTACAAGTAAGAAAAACTATTCCTGCAACAATTGTTAGGTGCAGACCTGAAACACATAATATATGAGATATACCACTTTGTCGCATATCCTGCATAACATCTTTATCCAAGCCTCTTGCTTCTCCAATTATGATTGAAGCCGCAAAATTTCCATTAATATTTCCTAGATTTTTTATTAGATAATTATATATTTTTAATCGTAATTTTGATATAAAAGATTTACCTATGTTTGAAATTTCTAAGATTGTGACAAGAGACATTGCATAGCCATTAGCACTAATACCAGCAAGCTTTGCATAAAATCCAAAATCATAAGTAAATGGAAGTAGGTTTGTTTTAGGCCTATATAATTTTGCTAATAATGATATTCTATCTCCAACATTTAACTCATTAATAGTATGTTTTTTGGATATATTAATTTTTATTTTACTTAATTTTTGATATAATCTATAAATATATATGTTATTTAATATTAATTCATAACCATAAGGAGTTGGACGAATTGATTCTATAGAAGCTTCTATTTTCGATATTACTTCTTCTTGAATCATAATTTCGTTAGTTATTCTAGATAATTTTAATTTTGAAACTAATATTCCAAAAGAAAAAAATAAACATAATAATATCAAGAATCTCCATATTATATCTTCATATTTAAAATAATATATTAATATTAGAATAAAAATAGATGATAATATAATTAAATAAGAAATCTCTTCTAGAGATGTAAAATGAAAAAATATTATAATTCCGCAAATAAAACTTACAATATTCCATAGATTTAAATTATGATAGTCCAATTCTAATATATTTTTAATATATTCTATCATTATCTTATGGCTTTATGAATTTTTACTAAAAAATAACTTTGAAAAAAATTAATAGTACTAAACTTCATACAAAGAATTTAAATTACCATTTTATAGAAAAAAATTTTGATTGATTTTCATTATATTCAGAGTTTATTGATATATTATTTTCATTAACATGTCTCTCAGATAATAAAATTGTTAGTGTTGTTATATTATTAACATTTATATCAAATTCTAAAAATTTTGTAGTTTTTACAATATTATTTGGAAAATTAATTTTATTGTAAATCTTACTCCTGCTTGCAGGATGCTAATAATAATATCAAAACTAAAAAATTTAATCTTTTATTCATAATTTCTTATTATTTATCATCTTCATTTTTTTGAACTTTATCTCGATTTAACAAATTATATGAATATTTATACCATATACTATCTTTATGATTATATCCGAGAACAGCTTCATATTTTTTAGCTTCGTCATTTAATCCCAAAATAGAGTAAGATTCTGTCATTCTATATAAAGCTTCTTTAACATGAATTGTTGAATCATATTCTTTAATTACTATAGAAAATCTATTGATAGCAGCAATTGGATTATTTTTGTTTAAATAATAACGACCAATATCCATATGTTTACCAGCAATATGATCATTTACTAGATCAAGTTTTAAATTCGCATCTATTGCATATTTTGTATATGGAAATAATTTTATCATTTCCTCAAAATATTGCTTTGCCATATATGTATAAGTTTGATCAAGTTCAACATTTGGAATTAACATATAATATGACAATGCACGCAAATAATAAGCATATGTAATATCTTCATGTCTCGGATGAATTTTTATAAATAAATCAAGAATATCTACTGTTTCAAGATATTTAGAAGCTAAAAATAATGAATAGCTTTGCATTAATTCCGCTTGTGCTGTTAAATTATTACCTGGATATTGAAAAAATATTTTTCCAAATTCTTCAGAAGCTGCTTCATATTTTTTATTTTCTAATAATCCTAACCCTGATTTATATAATTCATCAATAGGGACAATTTTATCATCATCTTTTTTAGATACGCAGGAAGTTAAAATAAAGCATGATAATATTAGGCTAAAAAATAATTTTATTGATTTCATAAATTCCAAATTATAAAAATTATGGTACCTCTAGCCGGACTTGAACCAGCAAGCCTTGCAGCAGTAGATTTTGAGTCTACCGTGTCTACCATTCCACCATAGAGGCATTGATAAGTTATAATCCTAAAGATTTAGGTTGGCAATATTTCAACCAAATATCTATCAGGAGCTTTGTAATTATTATAGCAGAAAACATCGAGGACACAATACCGATTGCAAGAGTAACTGCAAAACCCTTTATAGCACCAACTCCAAATATATATAATAAAAATGCAACAATTAATGTAGTAACATTCGAATCTGCAATAGTTCCAAATGCTGTTTCAAATCCCTTTTGAACAGAATAAAGATTTGAAGCACCTTTCGATATTTCCTCTCTAATACGTTCATATATTAAAACATTTGCATCAACTGCCATACCTATTGTTAAAATTATTCCAGCTATTCCAGGTAATGTTAAAGTTGCTCCAAATAATGATAATAATGAAGTTATATATAAGAGAGCCATGATCAGTGCTATATTTGCAAATATACCTAAAATTCCATAGGATAAAATCATGAAAATAATTACATATGCAAAACCTATTATTCCAGCTTTTTTACCAGAAATAATTGAATCAGCTCCCAAATTTGGGCCTATGCTACGTTCTTCAATAATTTTTAATGGGGCTGGTAAAGATCCTGCTCTTAGCAACAATGCTAATTCATTCGCTGATTCAACAGTAAAATTACCAGAAATGATGCTACTACCACCAATAATTGGTTCATTAATAACTGGAGCACTAAGTATTTTATTATCTAAAATAATTGCAAGTCTTTTTCCCTGATTCATTTTTGTAGCAACAGCAAATGCTTTACTTCCGAAATTATCTAAAGAAAATGATACAACAGGCATATTATTTTGATTAAAAGAACCTTGTGCATTTGTTAATTGTTCACCAGTTAAAATTGGTATTTTTTTTACAATTAATGAATATTCATTTTTTTCTGATGTAACAAGTATAGAACCAGGAGGCACATGATCCTTCGATGCATTTTCATCCACTAAATGAAATGCTAATTTTGCAGTTTTACCTAATATATTTTTCAAATGTTGAGGATCAGCTTCTCCAGGAACTTGTAACAATATATGTTTATCACCTTGTTTTTGAATTACCGGTTCTGTTGTACCTTTGCTATCAACACGCAGCCTAATAATTTCAATAGATTGATCAATCACCTTTTGTCTGAGATCAGATAATCTATAATCACTATAGGTAATTTTTATAATATTGTTAATTTCCTCAATTTCTATTTCTCGATCTATTTTTTTTAAAATCTTTTGTAATTTTAGGAAATCTTCAGTATTTTTCAGAGAAAATTCTATATGATTTAATTTTGTAGAGAGATTTTTATAACCTATTTTTTCATCACGTAAATATTTTCTTAAATTAGATACAAGCATTTCGTATAAATCTACACTGTAAGATTCAAAATCTACATCAAGTAACAAATGCGCTCCACCTTGTAAGTCTAGTCCTAAATTAATTTTAGCATTAGGTAATATTGAATAGAAATTTCTAGAACAAAAATTTGGTAAGGCGTAAATAAACGATAAGAATGTTATCATTATTGCAGCAAATAATTTCCATTTCGAGATTCTATACACTTAAATTTCACACTGATTTTTTAGATTTACTTTTTTTATGATTTTTATCACTATCAATTTTTTGATTAGATGATGTATCACCATTCTTTCTACTTAATATATCAACTATAGCTGATTTTAATATTTTTATTTCTGTATTTTCTGAAATAATTAAGTTTACACTATTATCAACATCATTTATTTTACTAACTTTTCCAAAAATACCAGCGCTTGTAATAACTTCTTCACCTTTCTTCACACCAGAAACAAGTTGTTCTCTTTCTTTCCTACGTTTTTCTTGTGGTCTAATAAGTAAAAAATAAAATACTACAAAAATGAGCACCATAGGCAACATACTGTACCATGCTGGATATGGCGCAACATCACTTGTTACAGGAACATCACTTGATGTTTCTGTGATGGATATTTTATCATCTTCTTTTACTATATTTGAACTAGCATGTGCAGTACTAATTACCATTATCAATCCTTATAAAAATATAAAATTACAACAATATGATACCAACTTTATAAAATTTTTACAAGTATCAATTAATATCTATCATTATACACAATTCAATTCCGTACCTGTAATCAATGTCACTATTTTTTGAGACAGTTTTATCATTATTATTCCAGCAATCATTGGTACTGCAGCCCAAATTTTCATTTCACCTTGTATTGTTTTATAACCAATAAAGAAAATAGCTCCAAACGCTGCAATTGTCATGACTGGGCCTTGTGTCATTTTTACAATCACGCAAAATGTTGCTGTAAAATCAGTTGTTATAGTAGCAGTGGTTGCAGCAAATGCGAAATCAGCAGAAAATATTATAAAAAAAGCAATTGAAAGTAATAATAGAGAGTTATAAATCAATTGAATATTATATTCACTTGAATCATTATTAATTAAATAGTTAGACGTATCATATTTCATAATTACTCCGTAATCAAAATATATGTTTATAAAATTATTACCATTATATTATCATAATATAAAATATATCTTGTTCAAGTTCTTATAATTAAATTATCAAAAATTTATATTTTAGTTACAATTATCACACAATATATATTAATACTTCTTATTATTTTATAAATTCTAGCATCATTTGTCTATAAGATTCTGGATTATTTTCCCATTCTTTTCGCACTTTTACAAACAGAAACAAATGAATCTTACTATCAAAAATTCTCTCCATCTCTAGCCTTGCATTCACTCCTATATGCTTTATCATAGAACCATTTTTTCCTAAAATGATAGTTTTATAACTTTCCCGTGATACTATAATTACCTGATTAATTTTTATTGAATTATCAGGATTATTTACAAAATTTTCAGATTCTACAGTTAAATTATATGGTAATTCATCATGTAAATTTAAAAATAATTGTTCTCTTGTAATTTCTGCACTTAAAAATCTCATTGGTAAATTAGTAATATCATCTTCATCATAAACCCATGGAGATGGTTTTGCTAAATTAATTATATAATCAGTTAATTTATTTAAATTTTTTCCTGTAATAGCTGAGATATAAAATGAAATATTATCAGGAAAAATTATATTTATTTGATTTTGTAAATTATCAAGAGAATTTGAATTTAAATCAATTTTATTAAATAAAAATATAGGCTTTATTTTTTGTTCTGCTAATCTTAATAATATTTTATTCAAAATATCGTCAAAATTGTTAGTACTGTCTATAATTAATGCTACAATATCAGCGCTATGAAGACTTGACCATGCGCATCTCACCATAGATTTCTCAAGCTGTTTTTTAGGAACGAATATACCAGGTGTATCAAATATTATAATTTGCGTATCATCTTTTGTAATAACACCTGTAATAATTGTTCTAGTTGTTTGTACTTTAGGGGTGATTATAGATAATTTATGCTTAATAAGCATATTTAGCAATGAAGATTTACCAGCATTTGGTTTTCCTATTATAGCAACTGAAATGGTTTTTTGAAGTATTGCTGTCATTGATCTGATATTTTTATATTATTTTCACATTGTAATATCTGAAGCATTTTTCTTGCTGCATCTTTTTCTGCTTCCTTGATAGAATGACCTTCACCATAAGATTTATTATTTGCTATTTCTATAGTGACCATAAAATATGATTCATGAGTAGCTTCGTTTTTCTTTATAACTTTATAAGAAGGTATTATATGAAATTTATTCTGAGTTAATTCTTGTAAATTTGTTTTAGGGTCGTAATCAATTAAATCAATGTTACCAATAAATTCATGCCATAATCTTGTAATAAAATTTCTTACAGTAATAAAATCAGAATCAAGAAAAACTGCAGCAATTAAAGATTCCATAACATTTTCTATATTATTTAAATTATTTCTACCTCCAGAATTTTCCTCTCCATAGGTCATAATAATATATTGCGATAAATTCAATTTCATTGCTACCTTACAAATTGTATCTTTGCATATTAGAGACGACCTAATCTTAGCTAATTGACCTTCTTGAAAATCATATCTGTTATATAAAAAATTAGTTATTACACAATTTAAAATTGAATCGCCTAAAAACTCCATACGTTCATAACTACGTATAAAATTTTTTTTTAATTTTTTATGTTTCAATGATGGATGCGACAAAGATTCCAACAATAAAGAGGTTTTTGTAAATTTATATCCTATTATATTTTCTAATTCTATTAATCGATTCTCAGATAATTCAATCATATTTTGATAATTTTTAAAAATTTATTTTATCATTCTAAATTCAGTATTATAAAGAAGATTTTTAAAAATACAAAATTAGTTTTTAAAAATTAACTTAACATAATAAATCTAAACAATATCCTTCCGATCTTACTGTTCTAATAAGACTACGATTATTACGATTAACATTTTTTAAAGTTTTTCTGATTCTATTAATATGTACATCTATAGTGCGTTTATTAATTACATCATCATTATCCCAAACTGCATTTATAATATTTTCACGAGAAAAAATATGATAAGGGCTGCTCATCAAAAGCTTTAATATAGCAAATTCTGTTAAACTACATTTAATAGTTTTATTCATATATACAACATTTGAAGAAAGAATATCTAATTTTAAACTTTTATATTCTATAGTTCTTTCTTTTAACATAATTTTAGAATTGCTAATTAATGAAATTATTATTGTAAGGAATGATTCCTCATTATATGATTCCAATAAATATTCAACTATATTGAGATGACTAAGTTTATTAATAATTTTTTCATTATTTCTGTTATTAGTAACAAAAATAATAGGCACATTTGGTGTATTAATTTTTTTTAATAAATTCAAAAATGCTGTAAGATCTTGATCATTATTCAGAATAGTTTCCTCAACAACAACTAAATCTATTTGGCTTAAATTTTGAGTTATTTTATATAAATCATTAATTTTTGTTATGTGAAACAATGATTTTCCAGCTATTCTGCTATTAAAATTACAATTTTTTATAAATAAAATTTCTAAAGGTAGTGTCAGCGACATATTTTAAATCTCAGTTAATATATTTATTTTTTGCTAGCGTTTCTAGCAAAGGTTTACATTATGATTAAATACTTATATCAAATATAGTATAATTTAACCTGTAAATATTAGCAATAGGTTAAAATTTTAATTTTTCTGTTAATAAAGTTTATCTTTTAATATATCAAGCTAATGAATTAATATAATACTTGAATAAATGAATTTTAATTGCTATATTGGAATTTTGATATTTGATAGTTTGATTTTAGGAGAATATAATCAATGGCTTTTTATGAATCTGTTTTTATTATACGTCAGGATGTTTCTTCCAATGATGTAGATAAAATAACAAATGAATTTACTCAAATCATAAAGGATAATAATTCCGAAGTGGTGAAAACTGAATATTGGGGCCTCAGAAATTTGGCGTACGAGATTGCAAATAATAAGAAAGGACATTATGTTTTTCTTGGTATATGTACTAATAATATATCTCTTTTACCAGAGTTAGATAGAAGAATGAAATTAAATGCAAATATAATTAGATTTATGCATATAGCTGTTGATGCCATTTCTGATGCACCTTCTCCTATTTTAAGATCACAAAATTATGATAATGAACAAACTATTGATGTAACTGATTAAGGAATTAACAAATGAAAGATGCTAATATACAGGATACAAATCTTACACAAATACGACATAACGAAAAAAATAATCGTAAAGTCTTTTTTAAAAGACGCAAAGGCTGTCCTTTATCTATAGCTGGTACACCACCTGTAGACTATAAAAATCCTGAAATGTTATTAAAATTTGTTTCAGAAGGCGGTAGAATATTACCTAGCAGAATAACAAATATTTGTGCTAAGAAACAGAGAGAAGTAAAATTACAAATAAAAAGAGCAAGATTGCTTGCATTATTGCCTTTTGTGTATCAAATTTAAGTAGGTGTAGAATCATGGAAGTTATTTTAATTAATCCAGTGAAAAAACTTGGTAAAATAGGTGAAGTTATAAAAGTAAAAGATGGTTTTGCTCGTAACTATTTGATACCTCAGAAATTTGCTATTATGGCTACTGAGCCTAATAAAGCTATAGTCGAAGAACAACAACATGAGCTTGAGTTGAAAGATAAAGAAAAGAGAGAAAATGCTTTATCAAATGCAGCATTTTTGAAAAAATATCAAATGATATGTATTCATTCTTCTGCTGAAGATGGAAGATTATTTGGTTCAGTTTCAAATAAAGATATTGCACTCAATTTATCAAGTATTTTAGATCAAAAAATATTTCCAGCTAATGTAATGTTACCAAAACCAATAAAAACTGTAGGATATTTTTCAGTGGGGATTAGGCTTCACGCAGAAATATCTTCTGAAATTTTAGTTGTTGTAGCAAGATCAAGATCAGAAGCTGAAGATTATTTAATGCAATATCATTCTTCACAAGAAAATAAATTATCTTAAATAATTACTAATGATTTCATTTTTAAGGTAAATTTATCCGGTAGATATTCAAGCAGAGATACATGAATATTTACCAGATTAAATTTTAAAATTTATCTAGCCGTTATAGCTCAGTGGTAGAGCACATCATTGGTAATGATGAGGTCGAAGGTTCAATTCTTTCTAACGGCACCAGTTTCTTGATTAACATAGAATTATTTTAATTGAATCAATTTTTTACAAAATAAGACATATTACTCTAATGATCATGTACCATTATTGGTAATCAAATAATTCAAAATTTAAAAGTTGATTTAAAAGAAAAAAATGATATATTTGAATTATATTCATAGTGAAATAATAAATCTATCTAAATAATTTCCTTAAATAAAATAAACAATTATACAAATGGTTAAAGTTGGTATTGACGCTATAGCATTTTATACACCTAATTATTGTTTAGATTTAAATATACTTGCAGAAAATTATTCTATAGATGTAAATAAATTTTATATTGGACTTGGTCAAAAAAAAATTTCAATTCCACCGCCAGATGAAGATATTGTAACAATGGCACTTGAAGCCGCTTCAAAAGTTCTAGAACATGTAGACAAAAATGAAATTGATTTTCTAATTTTTGCAACTGAAACCAGTATTGATCAGTCTAAATCAGCTGGTATTTATGTTCATAAATTATTAGATCTTCCATCTCGTTGCAGAAATATCGAAATCAAACAAGCTTGTTATAGCGGAACTGCTGGTTTACAAATTGCATTATCGATGATTGCTAGTAATTCTAGCAAAAAAATCTTGTTAATTACATCAGATATAGCTCGTTACGGAATTGGAACAAGTGGAGAATCATCTCAAGGTAGTGGCGCTGTTGCTATGATAATTTCAAAAAATCCAAGAATAATATCGATTGAACCTGAAAGTGGATTTTATACAGAAGATTCGATGGATTTTTGGCGTCCTAATTATCTAAAAGATGCAATAGTTGATGGTAAATATTCATGTAAATTATATATAGATTTAGCAATTAAAACATGGAAACAATATTTAGAATTATCAAAAAGAAATTTTGATGATCATGCATATTTTTGTTATCATACAGCTATACCTCGTTTAGTTGAAAAAACTCATCAAGCTTTACGAGAATTTTCTAACCTACCTCTTTTATCAAAAACAGAATTAGAAATTGACTTGGGAGCATCTCTCAAATATTCAAGAATTACAGGAAATTGCTACACAGCATCATTATATTTAAGTTTAGTTTCTCTTTTAGATAATGTCGATAATAATATAGAAGGTAAATATATTGGTTTTTATAGTTATGGTTCAGGTTCTGTAGCAGAATTTTTCAGTGGCATAATTCAAGAAAATTATCTTTCTTTATTGTCAAAAGATTATCATAAAAAAATGTTAGATACTAGAATTGAATTATCTAAAGATGAATATGAAAATTTTTATAGATTTCAATATAATATGGATTCAGGCAATATCATAATACCTAAATATAAAAATTCTAATTATAGGCTTGAAGCAATTGTTGAACATAAACGTATCTATACAAAATCTATATTATGACTATTCTAATATCTAAATCTCCTGCAAAATTAATCTTGTCTGGTGAACATTCTGTAGTATATGGAATGCCTGCAATTGCAGTTGCAATTAATGACTATATATCATTGAAATTAACATCAGTTTCAAATCCAAAAATTTTATTTCATAGTGTAAATTTCAATTATTCAGAATTATTAACATTGTCTGATTTAAAATTACTAAAATTAAATATAGATAAAAAATATAAACTTTTTAAGTTAGATAAATTACCTATAGAAAATGTTATAAATAATCCTCTCGATTTATTAGAATATAGTTTTATTCATTTTTTAGAAACATATGGAATTTCAATTAATCATGGATTTGAAATTGAAATATCATCTAAAATTGCTATTGGTTGCAGTATGGGCTCTTCTTCTGCTCTGATTACGAGTATTTTACAAGCTCTTCAATTTTTTTTCAAAATTAATATTAATAAAACAGAATTTTTTACTTTAGCAAGAGAAATAGAAAATCTACAACACGGATATTCAAGCGGTATAGATATATATCTTGCAATATATGGTGGTTGCGTTAAATTTGACAAAGGAGCTAGTTGTAATAACAACATAGAAAAAAATATAAAAAATATAGATATGCATATTATTCAAACTGGAAAACCAATGACTACTACAGGACAAGCTGTTGCACATGTTACAAAAATTTTTAAAAATAGTAATATTGCAGAAAAATTTAGAAATGTCACTCAAATGTTTGAAAAATCATTAAAAAATCATGATCTTGATATGATGCATGAATCTATAAAATATAATCATAGATTATTAATAGAAATAGGTGTAGTACCAAATAAAATTCAATCTTTTATAAAAAATCTTGAAAAAAATAATGGATCAGCAAAAATCTGTGGATCTGGTGCTATAAATGGTGATAATGCTGGAGCAATTTTATTATTAGGTAATATTGATATATCTTCTCTATGTAAAGAATATAATTATAAAAAATTAGAAATATCACATAGAGGTATGCATATATTATGACTAATTTTTATAGTGCTTCAGCTCCTGGAACAATAATGTTATTAGGCGAACATTCTGTATTAGAAAATAAACATGCTATGGTTGCTGCTATCGATAAAAGAATAAAAATTACATTAAAAGCACGAAAAGATTTTAAAATTATTATAGATTCAGATATTGGTAAATTAGAATGTAGCTTAAATGAAGTTGAAAAATTAAAATCTCAAAAACCATTCACATTCATATTAGAGACAATATTTTTTTTTAGAAATCAATTAAGTTATGGATTTGAATTATCAATTATTGCAGATTTTTCAAATCAATTAGGACTTGGTTCATCAGCTTCTATTACAGTTACAGCAGTGGCTTTATTTCAAAAATTTTGTTATCCTAAACGAATATATAATAAAATTGATATATTTCATACAGCTAGAATAATAGTTAGGAAAGTACAAAATTGTGGGTCTGGTGCTGATATTGCTGCAAGTCTTTATGGAGGAATTCTAGGATATATTCAAAATGAACCATATATAATAGAAAAATTTAAATCAATAATTCCAATAATATTAATATATTCTGGAAGTAAGACTAGCACAAAAGATGTAGTTGAATATGTTAAGAATGCTAGAATCTATGATAAAGAAAATTTTGCAAATTATGATCAAATCATGGATAATACTACATTAAAAGCTTTTCAATATCTGAAGCAAAATAATTTAAAGGAACTTGGTAATATCATGAATATTCAACATAAAATATTAAATAATTTTGGAGTAGCTACAAAATTACTTAATGAATTAGTTGATATTTTATCTTCTTGTGAATCAATATATGGTGCTAAAATTTCTGGATCAGGTCTTGGAGATTGTGTTCTGGGATTAGGGTCATGTCATAATATTTCTCTACCTAAAGATTCAAATGTACAGTTAATTAATACATCTATTTCTTCCCATGGTTTAATATATGAATAAAAAATTAATAGTTGAGAAAATATTAGGGAATATTATAAAAAAACCAATATATGAAAAAGTAGATATATTCGCACCATCTAATGTTGCTTTATGTAAATATTGGGGCAAAAGAAATGAAGAATTAAACTTACCAATCACATCTAGTCTTTCAATATCACTTGGGCATTTAGGAACAGAAACAATTATTGAAATTATAGATGGAGCTTATAATGAAATATTTTTAAATAGGGAAAAAATTTCAAATAATTCAGCTTTTACAATTAAATTATTAGATTTTTTATCTATATTTCCAATAAAAAATTCATTTAAAATTAATATTAATAGCAATATACCAATTAGCGCAGGTCTTGCATCATCTGCTTGTGGCTTTGCTTCTATGATTATGGCTTTAAATAAATTATATGGATGGCATCTTTCATCATCTCATTTATCTATATTAGCAAGGCTTGGTAGTGGAAGCGCAGCAAGATCTGTGTTTAATGGATTTGTAGAATGGGATGCTGGTATTAGAGATGATGGAATGGATAGTTTTGGTGTATTACTGCCATCAATATGGAAAAATTTAAGAGTTGGAATATTATTGATTAATTCTCAACCTAAATTAATTAGTTCCAGAGAAGCTATGAAGCAGACTCTTCTGTCATCACCTTTTTATTCTTTATGGCCTAATAAACAATTAACTGATCTAAATAACATAAAATATGCAATAGAAACAGAATCTTTTTATAATTTGGGACAAATTGCAGAAAGTAATTCTCTTGCAATGCATGCGTTAATGCAAACTGCAATACCTTCTATTATCTATAGTCAAGGGACAACAATTGAAATAATTCATAAAATTTGGAATCATCGTAAACAAGGGGTGGAATTATTTTTTACACAAGATGCTGGTCCAAATTTGAAATTATTATTTCAAGAAAAAGATACACATATAGTTAAAAATATTTTTCCAACCATAGAAATTGCAAATCCTTTTAAAATTCTATAGAATTATTTGTTATGATTTTAAATTTACATATAATAAAATTGTAATTCTTAATTTTTATTATATAATGAATTATCCTATACAAAGAATGTTTATAATTATTAATAGAGCTAATTCGAATGTCATTATCCTTACGCAATATAGCAATAATAGCGCACGTAGACCATGGAAAAACTACTCTTGTAGATACTATGTTAAAACAAAGTGGTACTTTTAGAGAAAATCAAACAGTTTCAGATCGTGTCATGGACTCTAACGATCTTGAGCGTGAACGTGGTATTACGATTTTAGCTAAATGTACCTCTATTATGTGGAAAAATATTTGCGTAAATATTGTTGATACACCAGGTCATGCTGATTTTGGTGGTGAAGTAGAACGTATTTTAAGTATGGTAGATGGCGTAGTATTGCTTGTTGATGCGTCTGAAGGAGTTATGCCTCAAACAAAATTTGTTCTATCCAAGGCTTTAAAACTTGGTTTAAAACCAATTGTTGTGATTAATAAAATAGATAGACCAGATAGAAGAATAAATGAAGTTTTAGATGAAGTATTAGAATTATTTATAGCGCTTGATGCAACTGAGGAACAGTTGGATTTCCCAATTGTTTATACATCAGGTAGAGCTGGACTTGCTGTACGTGATTTGGATCATGAACAAAAAGATTTAACATGTTTATTTGATTTGATTATTGAACATGTTGCTCCTCCTGTTGGAGATCCTGATGCTCCATTTTCTATGCTTGTTACAACTCGTGAATATAATCCATATTTTGGAAGAGTTTTAACAGGGCGTATTTATGGTGGAACAGTTAAAATTAATCAAGCGATAAAAGTGCTAAGTCGTGATAGTGAATTACTTGAAAATGGTCGTGTTAGCAAAATTCTCGCATTTCGTGGTATTGATCGCATTCCTGTAGAATTTGCATCAGTTGGTGATATAATAGCTATAGCAGGAATACAAAATGCAGCTGTTGCAGACACTATTTGTGCACCAGAAATAATAAAAGCCTTACCATCACTACCTATTGATCCACCAACAATTTCTATGACCTTCTCTATAAATGACTCACCTCTTGCTGGTAAGGAAGGTTCTAAACTTACTTCAAGAGTTATTGGTGATCGTTTGATGCGTGAAATTGAAGGTAATGTTGCTATTAAAGTATCAAATACCGCTGATAATGATGCATATGAGGTAGCAGGACGTGGTGAATTACAGCTTGGTATATTAATTGAAACTATGAGACGAGAAGGTTTTGAACTTTCAATTAGCCGTCCAAGAGTATTATTTCAAATAGATGAAAAAGGATCAAAACTGGAACCTATCGAAGAGATTCAAATAGATGTTGATGAGGAATATGTAGGTGTTGTAGTAAAATCATTATCATTGCGTAAAGCGGAAATGATGGATATGAAACCATCAGGTGGTGGTAAAACTAGAATAGTATTTCATGGACCATCAAGAGGACTCATTGGTTATCATGGACAATTTTTAACAGAAACTCGTGGTACAGGCGTTATGAACCGTGTTTTCTATGGATATGCACCATTTAAAGGAGCGATTGAAGGTAGAAGAAATGGTGTATTAATTTCTAATTCTGACGGTGATTCTGTAGCATATGCTTTATGGAATTTGGAAGATAGAGGTAAATTATTCATAAATCCAGGAGAAAAAGTATATGAAGGTATGATTCTTGGAGAACATAGTCGTGATAATGATTTAGAAGTTAATCCTTTAAAAGCTAAACAACTTTCAAATGTACGTTCTGTAACCAAAGATGAAGCTATCAGACTTACTCCGCCAATGCTTATGAATCTAGAACAAGCGATAAGCTATATTCAAGATGATGAAAGAGTTGAAGTTACTCCGAAATCCATAAGATTACGTAAAGCTGCACTTAATCCGACTGATAGAAAAAGATCATCCAAAAAAGTGGAAGATTAAAATATATATAAATCATTAGCTATTCTGATTTCTTAACAAACTTAAGAAGTCAGAACTTAAAAATAATGATCCAGTAATAATAATATTTTTTGAACCATCTAACAAATTAATTTCTTTTATAGCATCTTCAATAGAATCAGATTTTTTAGCAAAAATACCTATATTAGAAATTCTTTGTTCTAATATTTCAGCGCTATAGCTACTGGCTTCAGACATAACTTTAACGGTAAATATTTTATTAACTAGATTTTTAAAATAAGAACAAAAATCTTCAATATTTCTATTTTTTGTCATACCTAAAATTAAATATACTGGTTCATTAAAATTGTCTTTTATCCATGATGCTAAAACTTGTGCTCCTGCACTATTATGTGCACCATCTACCCATATATTTAAATTTTCTGAACATATAATATGTCTATATTTACTTTTATCTATTTTTTGAATTCTTGCTGGCCAAATAGTTTTTAAAAGCCCTTCTTTCATAGAATTAACGTTGATATTAAAATGATTATTTATCAAACTAATCAGTGCAATAACTGATCCTGCATTTATTAATTGATGGTCTCCAGGCAATGAAGGAAAAGGAAATTCATGACTAATATTTTGTGATAAATATAAAAATCCATTATCAGTTTTTTGAACTGTAAAATCATAATCATAGCAAAAAGCTGGGACATTCAGTTCGTAGCATTTATTTAATAAATATTCATATATTATATCAACTTGAGATGAGATCACACATGGTGAATTAGCCTTTATAATACCAGCTTTTTGAGATGCAATTGAAACAAGATCATATCCCAAATAATCCATATGATCAAATGAAATAGGTGTAATTAATGTAGCAATAGGAGATTCAATGACATTTGTAGAATCAAGAAGCCCCCCAATACCAGTCTCTAAAATTAATATATCAGCTTCTATTTCAGAAAAAGCAAGAAATGCAATTGCTGTTGTGGCTTCAAAAAAACCTGGATCTAATTTTAATTCTTCAGTGATAATTCTTGTTCTTTCACATAATTCAAATAAATATTCATCTGAAATCATTTCTCCTTTTACTACGATACGCTCATTATATTCAACCAAATGAGGTGAGCTATAGGCATGAACTTTGAAACCAGCGTTTGAAAAAATAGATTGAAGATAGGCAAGACTTGAACCTTTGCCATTAGTTCCAGCAATATGAACCACAGGTGGTAATCTTTTATGAGGATTACCAAGCCCATTAAGCAAAGCATACATATTTGATAAATTTTTTTTATTATTGACTCGCCATTGTACTAATGGAAAATGTGGTAATCTCATAATCAAACTCCTTCATAATGTGACCACATACGCAATATTTTTATAATTTTATTTTCATTATCAACTTCATAAATTAATCTATGCTGAATATTAATACGCCTAGAATAGAATCCTTTAAGATCACCAACTAATTGTTCATAAGGCGGAACATGATTATATGGATTCACCTTCAATAATTCTATCAATTGCGAACATTTCTTATCCAAATTAGATTTTTTTATTTTCTCTGCATCTTTTAAAGCTAATCTAGAAAATAATATTCTATACATTATCCCAATCTATTTCACTTACAAATTCTTCTAATGGTGCATTACTAGAATTTAAGATTGATTTTTTTAGACCTGGTATCGACATAATATGCAAAGTTTCAATCATTGCTTTATAATCTTTGGCTGAAATAAGAACAGCCTGATTATTTTTTCCAACTATATATATTGGATTGCAAGATTCCTGCGTATGTTCCATTATCTCAAATAAATGATCTTTAGCTTGACTTGTTGTATAGATTTCCATTAAATACCTTTACGTATAAAATTATTTATAAATTTCATTCTACAATATAGCTATATTCTGTCAATTATTTAATAATTAATTTATTTTAAGAATTTTTAAATTTATTCACAAATATTATTTACTTTTTATATTTATATGGTTATAATGCTATCGTTAATAATGAATATTACATAAATCTTAAGAAATTATATAAATTTTTAATAAAGCTTTAAGGAGTTTGAATATAAAATTAGAAGAATTTATAGCAGAATCTAAAAAATTACAAGATACTCAAAAAGAAAAAATAGAAAAAACTGAAACATATTTTAAGAAAATAGATGATGAGTTTGAATCTATAAAATCTAAAATAGAAAATGATAAAGATAATAAATTTGAGAATACAAGCGAAGTTTTATCTCACCTTGAAAAATGGTGCAATTATTTTATAAATGCGTTGAATATTTACAAATTAACTCCTAATGTTATAATTACTCCTGATAATATAAAACAAATAGCAGAACAATTTTCAACAAGGCAAGTGTGTTTTGAATATACAAATAAAAAAATAATACTTCGAAAAATTGCTTGTTCTAAACAATATGCTTTTAACGATTTTGTACAGGATAATATTAATTTAGACAAATTAATACTATTATTAAAGAATTCACCTATACAAATGGGCTCTACATTAGAATCATTATTGAAATTGCATCTAGCTACAAAACGAAAAAAGATAAAAACTATTTTGCAAGATCTAGATAAAGAAGTAAATAAACTATTAACAAAATTATCTGAAGTGACATACAAACTATCTGATCAAAATATCTGTGATGTAAAAGAATTCCTTTCATCTATTAATAGCAAAATTCAAGAATTTCATAAAATAAAATCAACAAACCCAAATAAAGAACTAGTAGAAAAGTTTTCAGAAGATCTCATTCTATTCAAAGAACAATATGTAAAATTAACAACATCAGAAGAGCCAAATTATGATCAATTATATTCAGAATCTCAAAATAAAGAAATAATTGAAGCAATATTTAAAAGTGATGAGTTTAATGATGTTACCAATATTATTGGAATAAATATTTTCAGAATGTTAGTTATTCATTCATCAAACAAAGAATTTTTAGAATTTATTGATAATAATTTACAAGAATTTATAGAATTTGTTAAAGATAAATTTTCAGAAACTAATTTAGCAATATTAGATAAAGATTTTATTATTGCATTATTTCAACTGTCTCAAGAGAATAAATTATCTGATGAAGACATAAAAGCTCTTAAAGATTTTATAAAAATCAGCCCTAAAGATGAAATTTTTTCTAAAAAACATTTCGAAGAATATAATATTCAAATAGCTATAAAATATTTTAATATTCATCATCCAGTGCAAGAAATTTCTAAACCAATAATAAAGTTTTTTGCTGAAAGATATAAACTACAAATATCGGAAATAAATAAAAAGGTAAAAGAATTTAAAGATTTAGAAAAAGACTTGAAATATTTTAAATCAGAACAATCACTAAATAATAAAGAATTAATAATTCAAAGATTTAATAATAATATTACTGATAAACAAAAAGAAATTGCAACTCTTAAAAACAGTCCAATAATTAAAGACAAAGATATATTAATTAAAATAGTCACTGATCAAAATTTTGGAAAAACTTTATTTGCTCAAAAAATACAAGAAAAATTATCCAATGGAGAAAATATAGAGCAAGATCTTCATAAATTCTTTGAGTATATTTTTAAGAATGTAACATCTAATATTACATCTGAGGAATTAGTAACTTTAATTGATAATTATGAAAAAATTATACTAGAGCCAGAAAATATATTCGATGAAAATGATTTTAATAATACAGCAGAAGTAACTGCACATGATCCAAATGAAATCGAAATTACAACAACAGGAGAAGCAGGGCCGTTCTAACTAAGAATTTTATAATTTAAGTCACCTTAATGAGGTGGCTTATTTTAAATATATCAAAATTATATGGATTAAGTTTATATTGTTTTTCTTCATTTAACAAAATCTGCATAATATCTAAAATTTGTTCAATTGTATTTTTAGATAAAATTTTCTTAAAATCTGCAATATATTTATAAAAAATTGGTGGATATATTAATTTAACAGCTTCATCAATAGTTTTACCATTTTTTATATGTATTTTTGCTAAATATAAATTTGTATAATATCTAACTAATGCTCGTAAAATTAAAACTTCATTTATATTTTGTTCTTTTAATTTTTCAAATTCTCTAATTAATTTATCATAATTTTTTTCTGCAAAATAAATACATAATTCGTCACCATTTGCGATTATGTTAGTCGTCACAACAGTTTGTGCATCTTCAAGACTAATATGTTTAGTATCTTGTACGAAATATAATATTTTTACAATTTCACTAATTATTAAATTATGATCACCTTCTAAATTATTTTTTAAATATAAAAGAGCTTCATTATCAATTTTAACAGAGGCTTTATTACAATATTTTAAAATTAACTTTTCAATTTCAGAAGGATTATCATGATAACATGCTAATGATACTAAATATTTTTCTATTTCAAAAAATTTACGTAAAGAAGATGTTGATGGCAATTCATCTGCAATGAATATTGGAAAATGGAGAAAATTTGACGCTAATGTCTTTTTTAAATTAGCATCTATTGTAGATTTACAATCTATTATTTTTACTAATTCTCTAGCATTGAAAAAATTTTGTTCATTGAGAATAATATCAATTGAAGCAATATTACTATATTCAATAATATGCTGTTCTAAATTAAAATTCTTCTTTATTATTTTACATATTTTGTCTATATATCCCTTGTCAGGACCATATAATAAAAGAGCTTTCGTGCTATTATCATTTATTTGTGATAATAAAATATTAATTTGAGATACATATAGTTTCATATTTTAACGACCAGTGGAACCAAATCCTCCTGTTCCCCTTGCTGTTTCATCTAAATTTTCTACTAATTCAAAAGATATTTTTTCATATTTTGCTATAATCATTTGAGCAATTTTCATACCTCTTTCAACAATAAAATCTACATTTGAATGATTAATTAAAATTACTTTTATTTCTCCTCTATAATCAGCATCTATAGTCCCAGGACTATTTAACACTGTAATAGAATATTTTAATGAGAGACCTGATCGCGGTCTTATTTGAGCTTCAAATCCATTTGGTAATGCTATTGCAATTCCAGTTGGCACTGCTACAACTTCATTTGGTTTTATTATAATATTATCAAAATTTGCCGCTATTAAATCCATGCCTGCACTATGAATTGTTGCATATGATGGAATAGATAAATCTACTGATGATTCAAATTTTTTTAATTTAATTATTGTCATAGAATTAATCTGAATTTATTTGGAATAGAAGATAGTTGAATTTTGTGGCGAGAGTGATCGGACTTGAACCGACGGCCTCCTGCGTGACAGGCAGGCGCTCTAACCAGCTGAGCTACACCCCCACAAGTAATATTCTCAAAAGTATACATGATTTTATACAATCTATCAAGTATAATTTCAAGAAAAATAATCAATTATTATGAAAACAATTATATAATGTATAATAGTTGCAAATATAGCCGCAAGAATATCATCAAACATTATACCAAAGCCACCTTTTATATTATTATCACACCAATTAATTGGCCATGGTTTTAATATATCAAATAAACGAAATAGACAAAAAGGCAATATAATTAAGAATATAATATTAATATTATTGTCACTTAAATAATTAACAAGACTAGATTGGCTAACAAAAATACTTGACATAAAACATAATATGATAGTTAACATTTGTCCAACTACTTCATCTATTACTACTTCAGATGGATCATTGTTACCTGTATTTTGGGCATATATATGACTTGATATTGTACCAATTATAAATAATATTACAGACATTGTTATCATAGTCCAAAATATTATTTTAACCTGCGACTCTAAATTTGAAAATTTTATATAATAATTTATTAAATATAATATTAAGTAAGATAAAGGAAATGCAACAATAGAACCAAAGGTGCCAGGAGCATATTTAATTTTTCCTACATAAAAACATGTAGATATAATTTCTGCTATTTTAGATGTCATCATAATAACGCCTTTTTACAATATAACATATAGGTATTGTTATTAAATAAATTATCCATAATATAGGTAAAAAATACCATGTATTAATGATAAGATTAATTACAATAAATGCGAATAATATCATGAATAATGATAGATATTTATAGCTAATTTTTAAATATTTTGTAGAAATTGTAGGTAATCTACTTGCTGTTAATATTGCAATGAGTAATGTATAAATATCAATAATTATCGTATAGTTACGTATTTCTAGAGAAAAAAATTTAGAAATTTCAAAATCTAATATAATCGGCATTAATACCATTAATGCACCGCATGGTGCAGGAACACCTGTAAAAAAATATTGAACTTTATCATTATGATTATGTAAAATACTTGTGTTAAACCTTGCAAGGCGGAGACTCATTGCAACTATAAATAATAACATACAACTCCATGAAAGGATTTTATATTCATATTGTTGAAATGACCACATATAAATTATTAGAGCAGGTGCCAAACCAAAATTTGCAAAATCACATAAAGAATCAAGTTCTGCACCGAATGAACTAGTAGCATTTAGCATTCGCGCAACTTTCCCATCTATACCATCTATCACTGCAGCAATGAGAATAGAATAAATTGATAATTCCCATCTTTCATCGAGAGCAAATCTAATAGAACTAATACCTATCATTAAGCCTACAAGTGTAATAAAATTAGGAATTAATGTAGTAATTGTTATAGGCCTATTAAATTTAAATCTCCTAATTTTAAAATGTTTCATTCTATATGCTCATATTATCTTTTAATAATTGTTTAATTTTTTCTTTCATTAATAAAATTATTAGTAATAATGTTCCTGATGTAGTCATAATATAAAATGCAGGTGCATAATATAATCCAGTAGACTCTATTAATAATCTTGAAATGACAGGGGATGTTCCTCCAAATATAGCAATGCCTAAATTATAACTAAAACCAACACCTGAAAATTTCTGTTCAGGTTTAAATATTGAAATAATAAATATATAAGCTGCTGCAGATATTGCACCTCCAAGACCCCCTAGAAGAGTAAGAGATAAAATTTGATAGCTAACAAATTTAGATGACATTAGTAACATCGTTGGAAATGAGAGAACAAATATTGCTATTGTAGATAATAATAAAATTGGTAATTTACCTATAATATCTGATATAGCACCAAAAATAGGCATAGAAATCATTGCAATAAATGATGTATATAGTAAATATGTTAAAGCAGCGCTATTATCAAAATGCATAATATCATAATAAAATACATTGACATATGTTTTAACTAAATAAAGTACACTACTTGCAACTGCCCCAACAGCAAAAGTTAAAAACATTGAAGGAAATGCGGTTTTTACTACTTCAACAAAAGGTGATTTTACAATGCGTTTTTGTTCTGATAGCATTTGAAAGATTGGAGTTTCAGCAACATGTAAGCGTAAATATAATCCAATAAGGCCAAAAAAACCACCAAGCAAAAATGCAAAACGCCATGCAAATTCAATATGTGAAAAATATTTTTCTATTAAAAGACCAAGACATGTAGCTATTAATGTTCCTGCTATATTGGAGCCATGTACTAAACCTGTGGTAAGTCCTGGTTTCAAATGTTGATGATGTTCTAATATAAATATAGCAGCTCCAGCCCCCTCTCCACTTATGCATAAACCTTGAATCAACCGCATAATCACTAACAATATAGGCGCAACAATACCAATATATTCGTAAGAAGGTATTAATCCTATGATAAAAGTAGGAATAGTCATACCAAGCATTGATATTATTAAAGAAATACGTCTACCATAATGATCACCAATATAACCGAAAAATATACCTCCAATAGGTCTTGTTAAAAAACCTACGGCAAAGAACATTAAGCTCGAAATAATTTGTATAAATTGAGATTCAGATGGACAAAAAGTTTTGCCAATAATTACAGAAAAAACTGAATATACAGTAAAATCATAATATTCAAGTATATTGCCACAAATAGCAGACATGAAGACAGATTTAGTTTTTTTCATGATATTATGAATTAAATGCTTAATAAAATATTTTCAAGATGATTATAAAGCAATAAATTTAGTTATTAAAGAATAAATTTAGTATTATTACAATAATATTAATATATAGACATCAAAGCTATTAAAGCAAAAAGAATCGAAATAATCCAAAATCTTAATATAATTTTTGATTCATCCATGCCAGCTTTTTCAAAATGATGATGAATAGGCGCCATTCTAAATATACGTTTACCTCCAGATTTTTTAAAATATGTTACTTGAATTATTACAGACAATGCTTCAATAACAAATATTCCGCCCATAATTGCCCATGTTAATTCAGATTTAGTCATTATAGCCAAAATACCTAAGACAGCTCCAAGCGCAAGACTTCCTGTATCTCCCATAAATATTTCAGCCTTTTGTGAGTTAAACCACAAGAAACCTAAACCAGCACCAAATATTGATGCACAAAATATAGTTACTTCAGAAATTGAATTAGAATGGAATAAATGTGCCGTTGGAAATTTAATGATATTAAGATTAAAATAACTAATAAGTGCAAAACAAATTGCACAAATCATTATAGGAAATATAGCAAGTCCATCTAATCCATCAGTTAAATTAACAGCATTGGAAGATCCAACAATTAAAAATATAGAAAAAAATACATATAATATACCTATATCTATGGTAGATTGCATAAAAAATGGCAATGACAATTGAGTCAATTCATAATTATTCAAATATTGAATTGATATAATAGCTAATATACTTAAAACGCATTGTAAAAATAATTTTGTCCTCGCTTTAATTCCCCTATAATTATTATGTTTAATTTTTGAATAATCATCTAAGAAACCTATAGCACCAAAACCAAGTAAGCTAATTATACATATCCATATATATGGGTTAAAAAGATTCGCGCATAGTAAATTTGTAAAAATAATTGAATATATTATCATAATGCCCCCCATGCTTGGAGTGCCTTCTTTTAATTTATGTGATTCTGGACCATCATCTCTGATTGGTTGTCCATATTTTTGCCGCGATCTCATTAATTTTATAAAATATTTGCCTGTAATAACAGATATTCCAAAACTTAGAAATACAGCGATAAAACTACTAATAATTATATCATTAGTTTCTAACAAACACATTTAATCCTCTAACTTATATGTAACAGAATCTAATATTTTAACTAAATTCATAGCTTTTGAACCTTTAAGTAATATTAATTCATTACCATCTATAAATGTATCCATATGAATTAATAATTCTTCAACATTATTAAAATGTAATTTAGACATATTATTTGAAAGTGAGTCATATATATTTTTACAATTTTCTCCGATCAGTATAATAGATTTTAATTGTAAATCTAAAATATATGGTATTAGCTCGAGATGTAATTCTATTGATGTATCACCTAATTCAAGCATATCAGCTATTATTGCAATTTTATTCTCATGTTGAAATTCTTTTAAATATTTTAATGATAAGACCATAGCTTTAGGACTCGCATTATAATGATCACAAATAATTTTTATATTCTTATCATTAAAATTAGCATTGACTAATTGTCCTCTTCCAAAGATAGGAGAAAAATTACTAAATATATGAGTAAAATTCTTGATATTAAGTTTTAGAATATCTAAAACTCCAAGTCCTATAGCAAAACCTATAGTCAAATGTTCTTGAATATGTTTGGAATCTATTGTGATTAATTGATTATTTATCATATATTCCAAATGAAATTTATTTTCATTAATTTGAGTTCTAGATAATAATCTATAATTTGCTTTATCTTTAACCCCAAAATTACATATTTTTAAATCTAATGAATTTTCGTCAGAATAAGTTTTAATATGATTCAACATATTACTATAATAAGGACTATCAAAATTAATGAGAATTGTTGCATTTTTTTGCATACCTTGAACAATTTCACATTTTGCATCAACAATATCTAAAATATTATTAAAAAATTCAAGATGTGCTTTTTCTACATTTGTGATAATTGCAATATCAGGCTTTGTTAGTTCAGATAAATATTTAATTTCACCTGCATGATTCATTGCAAGTTCTAGAACTACATAATCTAAATCATCAGGAATAGAAGCAAGATTTAGAGGCATTCCAACATGATTATTTAAATTTCCTCTTGTTGAAAAAACCTTATAATTTGGTTTTAATAAAGTAGCTATTAAGTCCTTAGTTGTTGTTTTTCCAATACTTCCTGTTATGCCAATAAATTTAGCTGTAGATTTTTGACGTTTATATTTAGCCAAATTTATTAATGCATCATATGTATCATTAACATAAATTAACTTATTAACATCCACATCATTGATCTTTTTACTAACAATAGCAAGAGATGCTCCACGTTTGAGCGCATCATTAACATAATCATGGCCATCACCTTTGGCTTCACTTAATGCAACGAAAATATCACCATTTTCAATATTTTTAGAGTTAAATTCTACTTTTCCTCTTATCTCAATATTACCAGGAACATGTACTCCAAGAGACAATGTTAAACTTACACTATTCCAAATTATTGTCATATTCCATATATTTTAAACTTTATAATTACTAATTATATCTATATTTAAATTAATTTATATAATTATTTTTATAATATTCATATTTAATATATTCCAATTGAAGTGCTTTAATAATATATTATGTGATATATATAATATATTTAATTAATTAAACGTATCTAAGACTTTTATAAGAATATTATCTCCAAGCGGCAATATCCTAATAGGATAAACTGAATTGTTTATATCATAATTATAGTGATGTTCGGGACATGTTTTAGGATTATTACAAATCTGTCCAAAGAATGATATTGTTTTATCTTCTTCCAACATAGAAATATGTAGATTTGAGTTTGGATCATTTTTTTCTGAATTAGAATATTTAGATGAAGCTAATTTTAGCCATACTTCTGAAGGATTGATTTCTAAATCATATAACCTAGCAATTCCTAATTCTTCTAATTTTTTAATTTTTTCTCCTTTAATTTCATTATTTAATAGTTCTATTTTTTTATTTATGATATTTTTTAAATTAACAGCTCCTTTTGTTAGTAAAGGATGATTGTTTGAATTAATATAATTATCACATTTTATAATTATATTCTTTAATATGTTTAACACATTTTCTTTACTCATAATTTTCTACATTTTATTTTTAATATAAATTTAATAATTTTGCGTGTATGCCTTATAAAATATATCATAAAAATACTTATATAACAAATGATTTTATAATTGTTCATTTTTTAATTTTTGTTCTAATCGATTCATATCGAAAGTAATACTAATTGAAGCACCTCCACTAGTCAAATTAGCTATGGCAAGCGTTGCGCAATGATCCTGCGCTATTTTTTTAACTATAGCAAGTCCAATTCCTGTTCCTTTGGAACGAGTTGTAACATATGCTTCTGTTGCTTTTTCTATTAAATTTTGAGAAAAACCAGTACCATTATCATTGACTTCTATTGTAATTAATTCTAAATCTGATTTTATAGTTACTTCTATTGCAGAATGATAATTTGAAGATTCTGTAGTTAGATTAACTGATTTGACTGATTCTTCAGCATTTTTCATAAGATTTATTATAATTTGATTGATTTGTTTTTCATCACATATAAAATCTATTGAAATATTATCGCTATTGAATTTATATTCAATAGAATCATTAAGTAGTTTTCTTGAATCAGTTAGATTTTTAACTATTTTTACAATATCACATTTTGCAAGAACTGGTGCTGGTAATCTTGCAAAATTTACAAATTCTGAAACTATAGTTTTAATATCGTCACTATGACGAATAATCATATTTACATATTTTAAAAAATCTTCTTTATCTTGAACTTGATTTGAGAATTTACGTATTAAACGTTCTGATGCAAGATGAATTGGTGTTAGTGGATTTTTAATTTCATGAGCAACTTTTTGTGCTACGTCTGACCAAGCCAGAGCTCTTTGTGCTATCACTAAATCTCTTTGTTGACGATAAATCTGTTTTATCATTCTATTAAATGCTATGGATAAAATACTAATCTCATCATGATTGGAATTTTTTTCTGGTACTTGAATTGTTAAATCACCTTCTTTAACTTTTTCAGTAGCTCTAACAAGTGTTTTGATAGGATCAACAATTTTACTGGCAAGAACTACTCCAAGTATTACGGAGAATGATAATAACATCATCGCTATAAAAATAAATATGATAAAGAATTTAACCTGCATAACATATATATTTTTTTTCAAACGTTGATATTCATCATTTGCACCATTAGTATTATTAATATGTTCAATAACATTATTATCTATTAATTTTCCAACTATTAAATAAATTTCATTATAGTCCTTAAACCTTATTAACATACGAAGTTTACGTGGATTTGATTTTATTTCTACTATTTTACCATTATCTGCTTCTTCTATTAAATGTGAGGGGATAGTAGAAAATGATGATACAAAACTAAGAGCTGTATTAGCAATCATTGTATTACTTGGTCTATGAAAAATTATTATTTCATCTAATGAACGTACTTGAGCTTGAATATGAAGAATTTCTGCAAATATTTCAGGTTTATGTGCTAATTTATAATATTCTTCATTAAGTTCATAAGCTAGGGCAGATGTAGTAGCGCGAAGATTTACTTTATGTTCATTAATATAAGATTCAGCAACAATTATAGATTGTGATAATACTGCAGAAATTTTCTGATCAAACCACGATTGAATTCCAGAATAGAAAAAATAAATAGAAAATACAGATACTATAATCGTTGGAATTGTAGCAATAATACAAAAAAGCATAATGATACGTTTTTGCAATCTGGATTCGCTATAATACATTGTTGGATAGACAAATTTTTTTATAAATAAACTAATCAATATTAGAATAAAACATAAATCTATAATTATGATTCCCATAACTTTATCTGGGTCTGGACCAAAAGCTGATCCGCTGAATGAAAATATACTATATGTAATAATTAATAAACTAATTCCTGTTAAAAATACACTTGTTAAAACAGAATTTTTTTTATAATAATTTTTTATGTAAGATATTATTTCGTTTGACATATAGTAGTAATTTGTGTTTTATAGAATAAATATATAATTACTATTATAACTATTTCTAGATTCTTTTATATAATTATTTTTTCAATTCATCATTATTAATTTTAAAATATTAATAATGCTATCCATTATCAAATATCTGAACCAATAACTCATTTCATCTCTTCAACTTGCTTTAATATATTTACAAATTCTGTTGTAGCAAGGTTAAAGTTTACAGGCTTTATAATAATATCATCATTTGTAATTTTATTTACAAATCCTACTATAATATTTTTAGGATATATTTTCCCAGAACCAGAAGTTATAACAGCTTCATTATCTTCTATGTTATGATTTTCTTTTACATATTTCATCGTACAATAATTACCATTTCCTTTTAATATTCCAATTTCTTTAGAAGATGATGTTTTAATAGGAATGCTAGAATTTGTATCATTAACAAGCAAAACTTTGGAATAATTAGAACTTGTCTCAATAATTCTACCAACTAATCCATTTTGATTCACAACTATTTGATTAATTTGAACGTCATGGTTGGATCCTGCATCTAAAATTGCAATTTTACTAACCGCCGTAATAGATACACCTAATAATTTAACTGTGATATATTCATCATGTTTATTATTTACAACATGAAATATATTTTTTAGAGCTTCATTTTCATGTTTTATATTATCAAATTCAACTTGTTTGTTTTTTAATTGAGCTACTTCTAACTTTAAATTTACATTTTCTATTTCAAGATTATTAAAATAATGTAATTTTTTACTAATATGATTAATTTTATCAAATATATTTTCATACATAATTAAACTAATTGATATAGTACGCCCAACAATTTCTAATGACAAAGAACTAATTCCTTGAGGACTATATATAACAATAATAAAAGAAAGAATTATTAATATAATTATAAGGAATTTTTTAATAAATGAAGCACATAATTTAAAAAAATCTATATGGTTATTTTTTATTCTATTAGCTAATATTGCCATTATATTTCACTAATCTTGTTGAAATAAAACATGTTTTAATTTACTGAATTCTTCTATAACTTTTCCAGCTCCAAGTGCAACACATAATAATGGATCTTCTGCAACAAAGACTGGTAGTTGAGTAACTTCACTAATTACATAATCAAGATTTTTGAGCAATGCACCGCCACCACTTAATATTATACCTTTATCTACTATATCGGAAGATAATTCTGGGGGGGTTTGCTCTAACGCAATTTTTACAGCTTCAACAATTTGGTTTACAGGTTCAATTAAACTATCTGAGATTTGTTTCTCTTTTAGGATCATTTCTTTTGGAATACCATGAAGAAGATCTCTTCCCCTTATTTCAATAGTTTGTTGTTCTTGTGTTTCATCAACAAATGCAGAACCTATTTCTTTCTTTATTTTTTCTGCAGTAGGTTCGCCTATCAGTAAATTATAATGTCTTCTTATGTATGAAATTATTGCATCATCCATTTTATCTCCACCAACTCTGATGGATTTTGAATATACAATTCCACCAAGAGATAATACAGCAATTTCAGTTGTTCCACCGCCTATATCAACTATCATAGATCCTTGAGCTTCTGTTACAGGAAGTCCTGCTCCAATTGCAGCTGCCATTGGTTCTTCTATGAGATATACTTCTCTACCACCAGCACTTTCAGCAGCTTCTTGTATTGCTCTGCGCTCAACTGGCGTAGAACCAGAAGGTACACATACTACTATTATAGGGCCAGTGAAATATCTTCGCGGCTGAACCATTTTGATAAAATGCTTTATCATTTCTTCAGCAGCTTTAAAATCAGCAATTACCCCATCTTTGAGTGGTCTTGTAGCTTCTATATCATTAGGCGTACGTCCTAACATCATTTTAGCTTCACGTCCTACAGCATAAGGTTTGTATCTATATCTTTTATCTTCTTTTGTAAATGAAATTACTGAAGGTTCATTTAAAACTATACCTTTATTTTTTACATAAATTAAAGTATTGGCCGTCCCAAGATCTATTGATATGTCAGATAATCTAAATATTCTAAATATTTTTTCAAACATATTTTGTATCATATAGTCATATTCTCAGAAAAACATTATTAATTGTTGCATACAAGTCACTATAATCAGTATACGAATTAATATATTTAATAGCAAGCGTCTAAATATATGATATATGTAGTTTTTAGAAAAAAATTTTTTAATAATTTTATTTATGATTTATATTAATTTTATGTTCTAAATTAATCATTTTAATATGACAATTTATAGTACATTTAGGATTTGGAACAATTGTAACTTTATTATGTTTTTCTCTTTTTAATCCAACTCTTTTAAGAAATTTTTTTGTGTCAGAATGTAAATATTCTATTTTTACATTTGTTGTACCCTTATTTTTGAAATCAAGAAAATCTGCAACTTTTTCAGAAACATCAATGATACGATTTTTTGCAAATGGTCCTCTGTCATTCACCATAACAATAATAGATTTATTATTTGATAAGTTAGTAACTTTCACTAAAGATGGCATAGGTAAAGTTTGGTGAGCTGCTGTTAAAAGATTAGCATTGTACACATCCCCATTTGCAGTTTTCCTACCATGAAAACCATATTTTTTGCCATACCATGAAGCAATACCTGTTGCTTTATAATCTTTTGTTTCAACTGGAGAATAAGTTTTATTATTTATCGTATAAGGATCACCTATTTTATAATGTCCTTTATATAGAATATTATCTTTGTCATCTTTTGATAAATTATTATAAGATATTTGTTGTTTTGTACTAGTGCAGCCAGCTAAAATAAAGGTAAGAATTATTATTACAAATCTAATTGTCATAACTCATTATTTTAGTATGAACTACAACTTTATCCACTCCTTTAATGCGCGAAATAATAGAGGTTGCTTCCTGCAAATCATCTATATTTTTTGCTAAACCAAAAATATATACAATATCATTAATTGTTATTATCGTATAATTCATAGATTTTAAATGTGGTTTAAATAATAATTTTGATTTAGCTTGAGCCGTGATCATACAATCTTTTGTATATTGCTCAATGTCCAAACGATTATTATTTTTATTGATTTTTAATTCGTTTATAACTTCTTTAACATATTCATTATCCCATGCAAGTTTAATAGCTAGCATTGCCTCTTCTTCACTTGCAACAGTACCTGTTAATAAAACTCTGCTATTATTAACAGTGACATTTATTTTACTATATAGAGATTTAAAATTTTCTTGAACAAATTTTGTTTCAATAATAGAAAAGATTCTTGTATCTGTAATAGTATTTTCTAAACTAGTATCTTTTACAGCAAACACAGCTGTTGCAGATGTTGCCGTAATCAATGTAGGTAAGCACCCTTGTAACAGCAAAATCATCAAGACTAATAAAATATGATTAATTATCATGAAATTACCAATAAAATTAAAGTAATTTACTTGAAATTGCAGCTGCTGTAAATAGAATACGAGGTAAACAACCACATAACATAAATGTTATAAATATTAATACTACTAAATTACAGATTTTTAACATACATTATACATATATAAATATTACAACTTTTAATTATAACATTTAAATATTATCAATTCAAGTTTTTAAATTTATTCGTTTTATCTGATTTTGCATTTTAATAATATATTGATTGATAAAAATTTATTGCAGAGATATATAATAAAATATATAATCATGACTTAGACAAAGAAAAGTCTAAAAATTCACACGCAATTATGACAATGTTAGTCTGTATTATTAAAATATATTTTATTTTACAGAATTTAAGTCTTGCGGAGGGGGGTGTTTTTATCATCCCATTAACTAACACATAAATAGAGAAATTAAATGAATAATAATATACCAACTGTAGAAATTAAAGAATTACTAGAAGCTGGAGTCCATTTAGGGCATAAAATTACAAGATGGAATCCTAAAATGGAGCCATATTTATATGGAATTAGAAATAAATCACATATAATAAATCTTGAATATACAAAAATTTTAATGACTAATGCATTAAATGCTATGTATGACATAGCTAAAAAAAATGGCAAAATATTATTTGTAAGCACTAAAGATCAAGCGTCTGAAATTCTTGCAAGACATGTAGAAAAATGTGGCCAATATTATGTAAATCATAGATGGCTAGGCGGGATGCTTACAAATTGGGGTACTATTTCCAAATCTATAAAAAAATTAGAAAGTTTAGAAAAAACTTTGATAGATGAAGAACAAAATTCTATGTATACAAAGAAAGAATTGCTTGATATTTCACGTAAAAAAGATAAATTATTACGTTCACTTGGTGGTATCAGACATTTGAAGGGTAAACCTGATTTAGTTGTAATTATTGGCACAATAGAAGAAAAACTTGCAATTGCTGAAGCTTTAAAATTACAAGTGCCTATTGCAGCAATTGTTGATAGTAATTCTAATCCAGATAATATAGATTATTTGATTCCTGGTAATGATGATGCTATGAGCGCTATAGAGCTATATTGTAGATTATTTTCTGATGCTGTTCTTGCTGGTATGGAAGAATCATTAATTTCATCTGGTGTAGATCTTGGCGAGATGAAAGATACAAAAGCACATAGAGATAAAGATGATAGAAAAATGACAAGAATGAATTCTTCAAAAAAATTCTCTAAGGTTCCACATAAACAACCAGAAAAACCAATGGAAGAAGCAACTGAAATAAAGTTAGAAAATTAAATCTCAAAATTGTATAAGGATAAATTTATGGTAAATGCAACTCTTGTAGCAGAACTTAGAAAAAAAACAGGCGCTGGCTTTATGGACTGCAAAAAAGCTTTAGTTGAAACTGAAGGTAATGTAGCTAAAGCTATTGATTTCTTAAGAACAAAAGGTATAGCTACAGCAAATAAAAAATTAGATAGAATAGCAGCTGAGGGTTTAACTTCTGTTACTATCGCTGAAGATAAAAAAACAGCTTCTATTATTGAATTAAATGCTGAAACTGATTTTGTAGCAAGAAATGAAGAATTTCAATCTTTAGTTCAGAAAATTTCTAACTTAGCATTAAATTATAAAAATTTAGAATCTGTAAAAAATGCTATTATTGATAATATTTCTGTATCTGATTTAATTACTCAGAATATTGCAAAAATTGGAGAAAATATCAATTTACGCAGAATGGATAATTTAACAGTTGAACATGGTGTTATTGGTCATTACGTACATAATTCTGTTGCTCCTGATAAAGGTAAAATTTCCGTATTAGTAGCAGTAATGTCTGATTCTAAAAATACTGAAAAATTACTGGAACTTGGGCATAAATTAGCTGTACATATTGCTGCAAATAATCCAACAAGTCATACTATAGAAGAATTAGATAAAAATCTTGTTGAACATGAAAGAAATATATTTACAGAACAAGCTAAACAATCTGGCAAACCAGACAATGTAGTTGCATCAATGATTGAAGGTAGGATTCGTAAACTATATGAAGAATTAGTATTTTTAGAACAAAGATTCTTGTTTGATGATAAAATGAAAATATCGGAAGTTATAGAATCATATGCAAAAGAGCTAGGATCATCTATTACAATTCCAAAATTTATTAGGTTTGGTCTTGGCGAAGGTGTTATACTAGAAGAGAAAAAAGATTTTGCTGCTGAAGTTGCAGCTATTTCTGGAATTAACTAAATTATACATCTATTCCAGTAAATACTGGAATAGAATAATCAGATCTTTTAAAAAATAATGTGACAAATCATGGCCGGTCATTCAAAATTTAAAAATATTCAACATCGTAAAGGTGCTCAAGATAAAAAAAGAGCTAAAATATTTACAAAATTAGCAAGAGAAATTACAACATCTGCCAAAATTGGGTTACCAGATCCTGTAAGTAATCCACGTCTTAGAAAAGCTATTGCTGAAGCCAAAAGTGCTAATTTACCAAAAGAAAGAATAGACAAAGCAATTAGTAGCGCAACAGATAATACAAATAATGAGAATTACTGCGAGATACGCTATGAAGGATTTGCTCCAAATGGTATTGCAATAATAGTGGAAGCTTTAACTGATAATAAAAATAGAACAGCTTCTGATGTACGTGCTGCTTTTAATAAATTTGCTGGTAACCTTGGTGAAACAGGTGTAGCTAGTTATTTATTTAATCATTACGGAATTATAAGTTATAATATTAATGATGTAAATTTTGAGGATTTATTTAATGTTGCAATAGATCTTGGTGCTATTGACATTATTTCTGATGATGAAACCTATGTTATATATACTGATCCGGAAGATTTTCTTGAAATTTCAGATGCTTTAACTAAAAAATTTAATCAACCATTAGAATCTAATATTGCTTTTGTGCCAAAAGATACAATTATATTAAATAATAAAGATCAAGCTGAAAAAATCTTTAAATTGGTAGATATGTTGGAAGATAGTGATGATGTCCAAAATGTATTTGGTAATTATGAATTATCTGATGAACTATATAAAATAATGCAAGAATAATTACCTCATTAAATATTTGTAATCGTTATAATTACTATGATCATAATCAATTTTAAATTTTTTATTGATCATATAGTCATTAATTATTTGTTCTAATTTATCAAAATAATATTCTAATGAATGTTCTAAATTAATTATTTTACTTGTAATATAAGGATAAGAATTAGAAATTTTTACATAAATAAGTTTTGAAATTTTATTTATTTTAATATTAAATCCTCCATTATGTAAAATCATAGCTAATATAATTAATTGAGGAGAGATCAAATTTTCTATATCTTTATTAGTGGGCAATGTTCCTGTTTTATAATCTATTATAGTAGCATTACCATATATATCTATCTCGATACGATCTGCAATAGCGTTAATCATTAAACCATTTAATTTAATTTGTCCTTTTAATTCTGAATATATTATTGAAGAATTTGCTCTTTGAGATTCATCAAATTCTATAAATTTTGGTAAAATATTATCAATTTGAATTTTCAATAATTTTTTATTATATATTGGATATATACTATCTTCTAATAATTTATCACTAATATTAGTCATGAATTTAATTTGAGTAATTATATCATTATATTTATGATAATTTTTACTATATATTTCAAAAATTTTATGTATAAATTGTCCAAAATCGGATGTAGACGGTTCCGCTCCAATATCAAATATTTTTCTTAAATTTAAGATTTTTTTTGCATAAAAAGCGTAAGGACAGCGCATTAATAATTCAATATCACTCGCTGAAATTTTATCAGGGAAATATTCAGTTACAAGATAGTCTGCTTTATTCTTTAGAAATGAATTATAAACTTTTTCTGTTTTAAAATTATTAGAAATTTTTGGTAATAAATTTAATAATTCCAGTTTAGAAATATAGTGAGATTTAGCAAAATTTGAAAATGATAGACTTTCTAATGATCTAGTAATTTTAGTACAATTATTATTTATCAAAAAAGTAAAATAATATAATTGCATATTATATTCTATATTTTCATGATGAAGATTTAATTGCACTATAATTTCTTTTTTAAGAAATGGATTGCGAGGCAATAATTTAGGATAAGTCTCAATATTGCAATTTGGTATCAATATTATATCAAATTTTAATAAATATAAATCTTTTGATGTTCCAATTACTATATTATCGTCATTAACATTAAAATATTTAGCATTAGAAAGAATTTTTTTTAAAATTATAGGAAATTCTTTGATATTATTTAAATTAATTTCTAGTTTTAAATCTATTATTTTATTTAAAAATTCAGATAATTCATCAGCATAATTATTATTTTGCCATAAATTATTACATAATTTTTCAGCAATTGAAATTATATGACATATCATGCTATGCAAATTATTAGATTTTTCTATTTTTAATATATTATTTATTTCTACAAACCAATTGAGTAGCTCACAATTTTCAGACTGAGTTAATAAATCTAAAATTTGTTCATTATTTTGAATAAAATAATTGGATTTAGATAATAATACACATAATTCATGAGTTTTATTTCCATTCATAAATGGATGTTTTAATAATTCTATAAATTTTAATATATCATAGTCATAAATTACTTTTGCTATATTAATTATAAATATAGAAACAGCACTAGTATCATGAGTCATCCCTGATAATAAGCTATAAGATAGATTATTTTTTAACAAACCTATGATGCAATGATTTTTAAAATCCTCATCATTAATAGTAATAGCAATTTTTTTATTTGAATTTTCTAAACAAATTTTACTTATATCTTGAATTTCAGAATATATATTATCATATTCTGTGTAATTTATTGAATTATATTGTAAATAATTTGTATTTATATATGTAAAATCATTGATATTTTTCTCTAAATATTTTAGTAAATATTTAAGTGCATAATTAGAATCATTTTCATCTATTATATTTTCATTTGAAAATATTTCATCACCTATTGATAATATTAAAAAATTATTTTCTGATTTCATAATATTAGCTAGAAAACTCCATGAAGCATCATCATCTCCAAATATACCAGCAATAATTATGTTCTCTAATTGATAATAATTTTGCATAATCATCATTTCATAATCTGCTTTTGTGCATTTAGATACTTCGTGCAATTTTTGTATATATTTATCATAAATAATTTGTAAAAAATCATTTGAAAAAACTTCTATCTTAACTCCTGCTCTAATACTCAAATAAAATATTTTTGAGATTAGAGAAGCAATCTCCATCGCTCCTTCAAAAGTCATTTTATCATTTGAATTAATAATAATATCAGTTAAGATAATTTGTTCATGTATTGCGTTGATTGGATTCAAAGATGAAAATTCTATATCAAATATATTTGATATATTAAGTTTCATATTATTAAAAGACATAATTTGCGGTAATATTGCAATATTCTGTTTTATAGTTAAAATTTTTTGCAAATTATAACATAATATACCTGTTGGTAATATAATTTTAACATTACTAATTCTATCTTGTGAAAATTTTTTAATAATAAATTCAGCTAATATTTCAAGAAAATTATCAGATGGATGAATTTTTAATAGGTTCATATGATTTTATAATTTTTAAAAATTAGTAAAATAATTAAATTAGCGTTTTCTATTCATAAAATTTTTCTATAGTCTATCAGTTTTTATCTTTTCATTAAATATAAACTAAAATAAATTTTTAAAATTAAGAATAATATATGCTATAATATATCAGGGCCGTTCTAACTAAGAATTTTATAACCTCAAAACTTTAAATACAAAATGTACTTTGTGAGCAAAGAGCTCAACTGCAGCTTTAATATTATGATATTT
>DYTE01000023.1 GCA_020726135.1 Rickettsia conorii | reverse complement strand
ATTTTCAAAAAATTGTAATAAATCATTTCAACTCTTCAACTTGATTGAGTATATAGGAAGAATAATAGCAGGAGCTCATTTCTTAAGCGATGTCATTTTTGCAGGACTAATTATAATTGTAATTAACCATTTATCATATTTATTATATGGCCATAAAATTTCTAAAAAATATATTAAGAAAAATATCTCTAGTGCATAATAATAGTCCTAAATCCTTAGAGATTGTTAATTATTTATTGGATAATTATCAGTTTGATGATATCGATAATGCAGCAATAATAATTGTTGTAGGTGGAGATGGCGAACTACTCCATACAATACATAAATATATAGACAAAGATATAGCATTTTATGGAATTAATGCAGGAACTATTGGATTTTTAATGAATAATACTAATATAAATCATTTAGAAAAAACTTTAAATGATGCAATAGAATCTCATTTATATCCACTAAAAATGACGGCTTATGATGATTTTGGTAATAAATTTACCGCTCTTGCTATTAATGAAGTATCAATATTTAGAAGTACCAATCAAGCTGCAAAAATAGAAATAAAAATAAATAATATCACACAACTTGAAGAATTAATTGCAGATGGAATTTTAGTTGCAACAGCAGCTGGAAGCAGTGCTTATAATTTATCAGCGGGTGGGCCAATATTGCCTCTTGGGTCAAATATATTATGTCTTACACCTATTTGCGCATTTAGACCAAAAAGATGGAATGGAGCTTTGTTACCATTGAATGTCAATATTACATTTAATATTAAAAATTTCAATACAAGACCTGTAAATTGCACAGCTGATTTTCATGAATTTAAAAATATTAAACAAATTGTCGTTAGCTCAACTAATGACAAGAAAGTTAAATTATTATTCAACAAATCTCAAACTCTAGAAGACCGTATTATAAAAGAACAATTCATTAATTAAAACTCAATTAAATAATATCCTAATAATTTCGGCATTATTTAATAAATTTCAGATTTTGTATTTCAATTATATAATATTCATTCTCTATAATTATTTTATGTGGTAAAATTTTATTTAGATTACTCCCTAATGCTCGTAAATATTTACCTTTTGTAATAATTGTACGTTTGCCAACTGGAACCTTACCATGTAGTCCTATAGCAAATATCATAGGATATGATTGATCACCTATTTTCATTTCAATTTTATTTTTGTTATCCAATGAATCATATATAATTTTATTATTAGACATTAAAGTAATTGTTGCATCAAAACTCACAAAATCTCCACAAAATAATGGAATTTTATATGAAATCTCATCATCAAATATTTTAATATCTCTAAGATGAATATTATTATTTGGTATTATAGATTTTAAATTCACATTCAATTTCAGAAACTGAGGAATTTTTGTGTCTGTAGATTTAGCTATAATATCAGAAAAATTACCACTATATTTTGGAGGAATGATAGCGCTTCTAGTTTGTCCTGCATACATACCAACAACAATATTGTCAATAGCTGGCATAATTGGACGGAACCCTAAACTGTAATTTTTTTCTCCTGAATTTAATAAATTATTTTGCATATCTAATATTTGATATTGAATATCTACAATTGTACCGCAAATACATTGTCCATTCTTCTCTATACCAAAAGTTTTAATTTGAAATATCTCCTCAACAAGATTATTATGAATTTTTATAGAAAAATTATTATCTGCAAATGGTTTGTTCAATGGCTGTAAAATATTTTCAAAAAATATTTTTCCTTCATCTGTTTTTAAAGCATTAATGACAATTTTAGAAATTGTTTTCTCTAGAAAATTTCCTTGTATTTCTACTGTTTCATTTTGCACTAAATTTACTTTAGTTTGATCTGCGTTTTGTTTATTTTCTTCTACAATTTTCGATGAATTTTGAGTAGAAATAGAAACTTGTGCTATTTTTTCATCCATTTGTTTCTGAAGCAATGTATAAATAATTATACCCATAATTATCAAAGTCAGTAATTTTTGCATATATTTGATATTTTATTTTAATTATATAATTTTATATATTATACTAATGTTAATTAAAAACTCATAGAAGTGAATTATAATGAAAAAATTTTTTATAATATTATTATTTTATTCTCATTATGTTATGGCAAAATCAGATATTAATCTACATAAAAATAGATTAACTACTTGTACTATAACAAAATCAACAATTAATGATTATGAACCTCAATCATTTGAGCAAAGCAATAATTTACTAAAAAAGCCAGGATATAGATCAAATAATATAGGTAAAGAAATTATTATAAAAGGCATTATTTTGGATGAAAAATGTGTTCCTGTACAAGATGCGAAAATATATTTATGGCAAGTAGGTAATGATGGTAAATATCCTTATAAAATAATGCGTTCTAATATTAGTTCTAATATGCAAAATTTAAAAAGCCCTTATAGTTTTACTGGCTCTGGAATCGCAACAACTAATAATAATGGAGAATTTTGGTTTATTACTTTATATCCAAAAATAAATAATAATGTTAATGTGAGAGTTGAACATCGTTCATTAAAAACTTTACAAACAAATTTATCTTTATCTAAACCAAATTTAAATAATTATAATCCTATTGAAGATGCCAAATTTTATGAAGCTATGAAACATAAAATGCAAATATATAATTTTACTTTAGTGCTTAAAGGAAAAACATTGAAAAAATACTAAACTAATATAAATAATGGAACTATTAATAACTATAATAGGAGCAAGTGGCATATCTATATAAAGACATATAATGAAACTAGATAAATTTATTATTATAGAAATAATAGTTGAATATATAATCATTTTATAATGTGTTGTAGATATAAATTTTGCTATCATTGAAGGTGCTATTAAAAGATTGACAATAAGCAAGGCTCCGGCAATTTTTACTGTTAGAAATATGGATAATGATAATAATATAAGAAATGTAAATTCGATAAATGCAACATTTATATTTTTTATTTTTGCAATATCCTGATGTAATATAGTTAATATAATTTGATCACCAAATTTATAAATAAATATAATAATAATTATGAGTAAAGAAATTAGCATGAATATATCACTATAATTAATACTTAAAACATCACCAAATAATAAGCTTTCAGTATTTATTTTTGATGGATATATATAGCTACAAATTAAAGCTATAGCTAGCATAAAACTAGAAATTATACTAATAACTGATGATATATTTGAAGATGAAGTAAATAAAAATATTGCAATAGAAAAAATAACTGAACTTATAATACCAGAGAATATTATTGGTAAATTTAAAATTATACTAATACTCGTGGCAAGCATAGTCGCATGAGATAATGCATCTCCAAAATAAACATATTTTTTCCATAATGCAAAACATCCAAGTGGTGCAAAAATAAAACTAATCAATATTAAACTTATAGCAATTAATAACATTTGTAACTTTATACATTCTTACTTAAAATTAAATTAGATATTATCAGTATAAAATAATATGTAAAGAATGAATTATATATTATAATGTCACATAAATTATAAAACATGATAAATTAATAATGAAGAATTTTGATTATAGTAATTTCACATTCAAGCAAATACAAACAATAATATTATTATCAGTAGGTACATTTCTTGAATATTTTGATTTAATGTTATATGTGCATATGGCAATATTTCTTAATGAATTATTTTTTCCAATAAATGAAGAATATAGTTCAGCATTTTTATCAGCATTTGCATTTTGTTCTACTTATGTTTTACGTCCGTTTGGCGCCTTAATTTTTGGTTGGTTTGGAGATAATTGGGGACGTAAAAGCGCTATAATTATAAGCACAGGCCTAATGTCTCTTTCATCTTTGTTAGTAGCTATAATGCCAACTTATGTCCAAATTGGAGTTATTGCTTCCATAGGCATAACTATTTGCAGAATTATTCAAGGCATATCTTCAATGGGAGAGCTTGTTGCAGCAGAAATATATTTAACAGAAACGACAACACCACCAAAACAATATTTCGCAGTATCTGCAATAGATTTTTTTGGAGCAATCGGAGGATTATTCGCTCTATTTGTAGCATTCTATATTACATCTTTACAATTAAATTGGCGTCTTGCTTTTATTTTTGGATCATGTGTTGCAGTTGTTGGAACAATTGCTAGAAATAAATTAAAAGAAACTAGTGAATTTTTGAAAGAAAAGGAATTGAAAAGAGAACCACTAAGTGATTATCATCATAATCTATTTAAAACATCTTTAGCTATGTTTTTTGTTCAATCTTCAATTAGCCCTTATTTATGTTTTATTTTTTGTGGTAATATTTTAATTGAACAATTTGGATTTGATAAATCAGAATTAATATATCAAAATCTTTGTGTAGCATTAATAGGCATTTTAAGTAGAATGATGTTGTTATATTTATGCACGAGAATATATCCATTAATATTAATTAAAATTTCATCAATAATTAGTTTAATATTTATATTATTTTTACCATATTTACTTAATAATATTTCTACTTCATCTGAATTATTTTTAATTCAATGTTTTTTATCATTTTTTATTCCATCATCTTTTCCAGCAGGATCTATATTTTATAAATATTTCCCTATAACTAAACGTTTTACATATAGCGCAACAATATTTGCATGCGCAAAATCTTTTATGGCAATTATATCTTCATTAGGACTAGTATATTTAGTTAATTATTATGGCTATATAGCAATATTATTTATATTAATTCCTATATATTTAGCATTTTATTGGGCTATTTCTTATTTTCATAATTTAGAGAAAATCAATGAGTTTTGTTAAAGATGCTTGCTTAATTATAGTTTATTGTTAAAATTATAAATATTAAAATAATTAAGGAGAATATTCATGCCTGAAATAGATATAAGAGAAGAAATTAATGCTAACTCTGTTGCAACAGATATGGTGGTTTTTTCAGGTGGTGGCGCAAAAGGAGCCATATATTCAGGAGTATATGAAGGGTTAACTGATTCTGGCATAATGCCTGATGTTAAAGCCATAGCCGGTTCTTCTGCTGGTGCTATTGCTGCATCACTTGTTGCAATTGGTGTTAAACCTGAAACATATAAAAAAGTTTCACAAGATGAAAATTTAAAAGCATTAATGGGTGATAAAGGATTTAATCTTGGGCCAATCATGCTTGGAAAAGATGCAGAGCCTTTACGTAAATTACTTATAAAACATACTAATGAAGCTGTCTCAGAATTTTTTATAGAACCAAATCTCAATCTTAATATTGAACAAATTAATGAAAATTTTATAAATAGATTAGATTTTCTACAAGAAACACGAGAAAATTTAAAAAGAAACATAGACCATCTAGTTACAAGAATAGATTCAGGTGAGAAAGAACTTAAAAATGAATTAAAATTCTTAAAGTCTCAATTAGAACCTTTAAATCTTCAAATTAAAGATCTTACAACAATAATCTCTAGAGACAATCAAACTCTTGATGGATTATTTAATAATTCAGTTATTAAATCAATTAAACAAAGAGCAAATCCAACATTGGGTGATCTTGCAATGCTAAGATGTATTGCTCCAGATAGATTTAAAGATTTAAATATAATGGTTACAGACAAAGAAACTAGTACATTAAGAATTTTAAATGCGGAAACCGCTGGTAATATTTCTATAGCTGATGCATGCATAGCATCAAGTGCTATACCTGGTGTATTTATATCTTGTACAATAAATGGTATAGTCTATGTTGATGGTGGAGTGGCAAATAATATACCTATTTTTAATTTAGAAGGTAAAATCTCTTCTGATGAAGAAATGTTAGATAAAATAGAATTTGAAGAATTAACAAATAATCCAGAAAAATCAAGAGAATCAAAACATAGAATATTGGCATTTGCATTTAAAAATGATCAAGCTCATATTGCTGTATTTGGTTCTAAAGATGATATTACAAATCCAAGTATATTAAAAATAATATTATTCAAAATAATTACTGTAATTTTCAGTATTAAAGGCATGAAAAATTATTTTCAAGATAGTGAAAACACATACCAAGATCTGAGAAATAATGCTCTTAATACAGTTATTTTAGACACTGGTAATGTTGGCACTTTGAGTTTTGATGAAGCTCAAAGATTAGCTCCAATACTTCATCTTGAAGGAAAAGTAACGACATTAGAATATTTTCAAAATCATAATTTAAGTCCTGATATTATCCCTAATTTAGACTATATGAGATTTATAGTAGATGTAGCTAAGGAATATGCTACTACTAAAGCAGATGGAAAACAATCTCATATTGAAAAACTAAATCAAGATATATATAAAGCTAAATTAGATGCTTTATTGGAAATGGCAAATCCAGAAATAATTAAAACAATGTCAAGAGAAAAAATAATAGATAATATTATAAAGATTGCTTCTGTACCATTATCAAATAAACAAGCTGATAATAAATTTATTGAAGCAGCTATAAAAATATTAAATGATACAACTATATCGCTAAAAATTAAAGGTGAAATAATGAAAGAATTTGGTATTGATCCTAAAAAACAAGATATAGCTAGATATAAATTTACTCCAGAAACTTTTGGTAATTTACAACAAAATCAACAAAGACCAATAACACATAAAAATTTACGAGAAGCTTTAGAATTGCCTGCAGCTAGAACTATTACTGTTCGTTAATAACTTAATATTAGAAAATCTTTGTCAATTTTAAATATTTTAAATTTTGATATTAGCGACATGCCAAGCAATGATATATCAAGACCTACATCTGAAATATGAGCTTCAATATTTTCAAATTCTGCATCATATATTCGTATATTTTGTAATTTGATTGGAGCAGCTCTTGATATACCATTTGCTGTATTATATGTTCTATTATAATCTAATTTTGTAATATCATATCCAATATTTATTGCATCTTTTATTGTTAAGGCTACATCACTTGCGCCTGTATCGACCATAAAATGTACAATTTGACCATTAATATAAGCATCTAGATAGAAATGACCATCACTATTTCGTGCAATGACAATTTCTCCATCATTATTTACCCAGGCATAAGACGGAATAATCACCGATATAACACGTTTTGTTAAATAATTAAGCTCAAACCTAAAAGCATATAAAAAAATTATTATAAAGAAAACAATAAACCATAAAAATATATTTAAAAAAGCTTTGTAATTATTAGTTCTACTAAAAAAAATTGTATAAAATAACCAAATTAATGTAATAGCTAATATTGTTATGGGTATAATTTTCTTTGAAGCAATATCATAGGATGGAAAATAAATATTAATCACATATGGTACTAAATAATTTAGCACTATAGATATTAAAAAAATTGTCAATATTTTTACTAAAATTTTAAGATTCATTCTTGTTAATTTTCATTTCATGTAATAATACTATTAGTCCTAAAAAACATATAAAAGCAAGTAATGATGAGGTCGCAACAAGATTATGGGTATATTCCCATATCAACAAACATTTTAATGAAATATTACGACCAAATAATTCAATACCTAAAGCATATCCAAAACCATTGATAAGATATTTATGATTATCTTTTACCATTCTAAAAATTAATATGTTAAGAGGAACACAAAACATTACACCTAATGTCACAATCCATAATTTTACTCCTGTAATCATCCAAATATTTAAATGTGGTAATAAGACAAAAATAGGTATTATAGTTATAAATACTGCAAATATTATCCAAAACATCATTTTTGTATAATCATATTTATCAACAACAAAACTAATAAGTAAAATTAAAATATTATTCCATATTAGCAGAAAATTATTATGTATTAATAGTTCTTTTGTTTGAATATTAGTAATTAATGGAATAAAATTATTAAAAAATATAAAAGGCATATATGTTATCATAGCAAAACCTTGCAAAATCACAATTTTCATAATTTTAAATTTATGAATATTAAGAGCTTTAATACTAGTTACATTAGTTTGTTTTATTTCTACTTTTTTATATTTTAAAATTAATCTCAAATAAATGCCAACTATTCCTGTTAAAATTGCACTAATATATGCTATTCTCCAGTAGAATTGTGGATTTGATGAACTACTAACTAATGTTGCTGTAATCGATGCAAGTAATGTTCCGGACATTGTAGTAAAAGCATAATAACCGCTTGATTTACCGCATGTTTTGTCATCTGATGTTTGTTCTATAAAAAATAAAGCAGCTAAAGAATGTTCACCAGAGGCAAATATTCCCTGAATTATTCTAACAACAACCAATAATAGTGGTGCTGCTATTCCTATGGAATCATAAGAAGGTAATACACCCATTATAAAAGTTGAGACTGCAACACCAAGTAATGTGATTGCAAGTAAATTACTAACACAATATTTTGATGCTAAATGTCCAAAAAAAACTGAGCCAAATGGTCTAGTAAAAAGTCCTGTCACTTTAATACCCAGCATAGCAATGAGACCAGCTGTTGGATCTAATGTTGGGAAAAATATTGGAGCAATGAATGGGGCTAAAAATACATATAGAGCCGTGTCATAGTGGTCTAGTAAATTACCAACTATCCCTGAATAAAAAACTAATTTTTTATTATTTTTTTCTGTAAAATCTCTTATGAAGTTAATTACCTAATTTAAATTTTAAAAATATTTCAACCTACATGATAACATTTTTAAAAATAAAATCTAGTTATTTTATAAATATCGAGATATTAAGTACTATAGAATAAATTTTCTTATTATGTATAATATATAAGATACATATAAATATATGAGTGATATAATGAAAATACAAAATAAAATATTATCTTTAATAGTAGCTGTTTGTTTGAATATTGTCGTTTTAAATATCTATTCTAGCAATTTACCTAATATTGTTACAATTGTAAATGATGAAACAATTACAGCTCAAGAATTTTTAGATAGGAAACATATATTTTTCGCTTTAAATAATAATAAAATTGATCCATCAATATATAAAAAAATTGATTTGATGATTATCAATAACCTTATAAGTGAAAAATTATTGAAACAAAATTATAAAGGAAGAGAAGTTTCAGAAGCACAAATTACTGATGCTATAGTAAATATAGAAAATACTAATAATATGAAGTCTGGCGAATTTATCAAAATGCTGAAAAGCAAAAATGTTAATATTGAGAGTTTTAAAGAACAACTTGAATCTGAAATTATTAAAAATAATATTGTATCTAGCTTATATAGATCTGTAAAAGTTTCTCCTTCTGAAATCAAATATTTGATATTATCTACAAATTCAAAAAATGCAAAAATATCAATGCTTCAATTTACTTCTAACGATAATAGTAAAAAATCTTATAATCAAATGATAAAACTTGGTAAAAATTTATGTAATTGTAAAAATATAGATAAATTACATTTTAATAAATTTGCAACTATACAAAATATTGATACAACTCTACATCAATTATCTGGTAAGTTATTTGCTATTGCTCAGGATTTAGAAATTGAAGAAAAAACTTCTATATATAAAGATAATGATGTTTTTAAATTAGCTATAATGTGCGATAAAGAAATTTTAAATATGTCAAAAAATGATAATGAATATATTATTAATTTCATCACTAATATAAAATTATCTAAACAAATTAAACAATATTTAGAAACAATACGTAAAAAAGCTTATGTGAAAATTTTTATTTAATATTTTATGAATATTGAACAAGCAATTTTTTATGGATCTAATCAATTAAAAATTTCATCAATTCCTAATTATATTTCAGAAGCTCGAATATTGCTTGGATATAGTTTAAATGAAAATTTAGAATATATTTTGTTAAATAAAGATAAAGAATTATCATCTGACCAATTAACTGATTTTACTAATTATATATTAAGGCGTAGTAAGTATGAACCAATAGCTTATATTATAGGTTCAAAAGAATTTTATGGACGTAAATTTAAAGTAAATAATCATGTATTAATACCAAGATGCGAAACAGAATTATTAATTGATGTTGCAAAAAAATATGGTGGCAAAAAAATACTAGACATAGCTACTGGTAGTGGTATTATAGCTATTACTTTAGCAATAGAAATGGATGCTATGATGACAGCAACAGATATAAGCTATGAAGCTATAGAAATAGCTAAAATTAACAGCCTGAATTATAATATCTATAAAAAAATTCACTTTATACAAAGTGATTGGTTTAACAATTTGGATTCTACAAAAAAATTTGATTTAATAATATCTAATCCACCTTATATTGCAAAAAACGAATCACATCTTATGTCTCAAGAAACGTTAATTTACGAACCAGATTTAGCTTTATTTGCTGAAGATAATGGACTAAAATCTTATATAATCATTGCACAAAAAGCACGAAATTTTCTTAATTTAAATGGAAAAATATTATTAGAAATTGGATTTAATCAACTTAATAATATATGCTCAATATTTGAGTCACAAAATTATAAATTAGAAAAAATATTTAAAGATTTATCTAATATAAATAGAGTAGTGGTATTTTCATGAAAAATATATTAATCACAGGAGCATCTAGTGGCATTGGAGCTGAACTTGCCAAATCATATTCGAAAGAAAAAGTTAGGTTATTATTACTAGCAAGATCGGAAGAAAGATTGCAAAAAATTGCTAATATTTGTATAAAAAATGGATCAGAGGTCAAAATTGTTATTTGTGATATTTGTTCTGCTGATATAAAAGTTCAAATAGAAAAAATTTGTGCTTCATATAAAATAGATTTGCTCATATTATCCGCAGGTGTATCTGATGGCATATTAAATAATTTAAAGGAATTCGATAAAATTCAAAAAATTTTTGATACTAATTTAATTGCTACTATAAATATTATGATGCCTATATTATATCAAATGATAGAAAATAAAAATGGAACTATTGGAATTATTAGTTCACTTGCTTCTATGTTTCCATTATCTTGTGCAGCCTCATATTCTTCTAGTAAAGCTGCTATTAAAATATTTGGCGAAAGTTTAAGATGTTATGCAAAAAATTATAATGTTACAATATCAGTAATAGTTCCAGGTTTTATAGATACACCTATGACAAAAAAGAATAATTTTTATATGCCCTGTAAAATGTCAGTAGAGAAAGCTACTTCCATTATTATTTCTGGATTAGAAAAAGGGCAGGGGCTAATAGTTTTTCCAAAAATAATATATTTTATATTAAAATTAACAAATTTTTTACCTTATAAAATAATTGATTTTATAAATTCAAAATTACTTGGTAAAACATTAATTTAATATCTAACATTAATTTTTTAATATTTTATAAACTTATATATTTATTAATAGATAAAAATGTGATATAAATTTCGCTCATAATTTATACCAATAATGGTTTTAAATATAATGAAAAAATATAGTTGGTTAGAACATTTTTCTGAATTAAAAATTAGGTTTTTGCGTATAATAATCATATTTATAGCAGTTTTTGTTATATTTTATTATTTTAAAGAAGAACTATATAATTTAATATTGATAGAGTTAAAAAAAACTGGGTATAATAATAAGATAATTTATACAAATCTAACTGAAGGGTTTTTTAGCTATATAAATATAATTGGGTATAGTAGTTTTGTTATAATATTTCCTATTATAATGTTTGAAATTTATTTATTTATTAAACCAGCTTTGCATAAAAATGAACAACATATTACTATATTACTATTATTAATGTCTCCAATATTATATTGGTTAAGTAATGTTTTTATCTTTTATTTTGTAATGCCAAAGGCTTTTTTATTTTTTTTAAGCTTTCAAAATGAAACATTAATTATTCCAATGATGTATATTGCAAAATATGGCGAATATATAAATTTGTTAATCAAATTATCTATAGCATTTGGATTATGTTTTCAATTACCTATTATATTAATAATATTAAATATTATAGGCATTTTAAAAGTTAATATGTTAAAACAATATAGAAGAATTGCAATAATAATAAATTTTGTTATAGCAGGTATTGTAACTCCACCTGATATATTTAGCCAATTTATGTTGGCTATACCACTAATTTTACTATATGAAATTTCAATAATTACGTGTCAATTTATGGAGAATAGGAGATAAAAATGTTAGATATAAAATGGATTAGAGCAAATCATCAAGAATTTGATCATTTACTTGCAAAACGTGGTATTGAGCCAATGTATGAAAGAATTCATAAACTTGATGAGAATAGAAGAAGACTCATTAATGTAATTCAACAATTACAAAATGCTCGTAATGTTAAATCAAAGAATTTAGGAAGTTTAGCCCGTTCTATAAATATAGATACAGCTAAATTAGAAGAATTTGAAGTTATTAAACGAGATGTTGAAGATATTAATAAGAAAATATCAGAATTAGAATTAGCTCTTGAAGACGACAAAGAGCTTATAGAAATTATAGAAAATTTACCAAATTTGCCTGATACTGATGTTCCATATGGAGCAGATGAAACAATGAATAAATTGCTAAGAATTGTAGGAGAACCTATTGTTAATCATAAAGCTAAACAGCATTTCGAATTAGGTGCTAATTTAGGTATGATGGATTTTGTTCAGACAGCAAAAATTTCAGGTAGTAGATTTGTTACATTATCAAATAATTTAGCAAAATTAGAACGTGCATTAATTAATTTTATGCTAGATCTACATACAAACGAGTTTGGATTTTTAGAATTATCACCTCCTGCTTTAGTAAAAGATGAAGCTATGTATAATGTTGGTCAATTACCTAAATTTGAACATGATTCATTTGCAACAACAAATCATTATAGACTTATTCCAACAGCTGAAGTATCTCTTGTGAATATGGTTGCAGATAAGATAATTGCGAGAGAAGAATTACCAATAAGATATGTTGCATATACACCATGTTTTAGATCAGAAGCTGGTAGTCATGGTAGAGATACAAGAGGCATGATTAGGCTACATCAATTTGGAAAAGTGGAATTAGTGAGTATCACAACACCAGATGAATCAAAATTAGAACATGAATATATTGTAAATTGTGCAGAAGAAATATTAAAAAAACTGGAATTACCATATAGAGTTATGTTACTATGTAGTGGTGATATGGGATTTAGTGCAAAAAAAACATATGATATAGAAGTATGGTTACCTGGACAAAACCAATATAGAGAAATTTCTAGCTGTTCTAATTGCGGAGATTTTCAAGCACGTAGAATGAAAACTAGATATAAGGATTTTGGTAGTCATGATACAATATTTGTTCATACTCTTAATGGTTCAGCTTTACCTATTGGTAGAACTATGGTTGCTATTTTAGAAAATTATCAAAATCTTGATGGATCTATAAATATTCCAGATGTTTTAGTTCCTTATATGAATGGTTTAACAAAAATAGAAAAACTTGACTAACTAATTAGAGTAATTTGTGTTAGATATAAAAATAGATATGACATCGAGGACATTTGATAAAAATTCATATAATGACATTGCTAAAGATTTTATTCCGATTGCTTGTCATTATAATGAAAATACATTATTGACCAAGAATGGTGAACTAATACAAATTATTCAAATTAAAGGGGTAAATTCAGAAAAAATTAGCGAAAAACTTTTTGATGTAAGAAAAATATTACATAATTCAATCAAAAGCAAAGATGAAAGTTCAAAATTTGCATTTTGGATACATACAATAAGAAGTCAGACAAATTTAGATGATCCAGCAATTTATAATAATTTATTATCTTCTTATATACATGATATATGGAAAAGAAAGAACTACTGGGACAGTAAATTTGTAAATACTCTATATGTATCTATTGTTCATGATTCAGCGAAAATAGATATTAAAAATATATCTTCATTTGTTAATTCAATGTTCTTTAATATTCTAACATCTGATTTTCATGATAAATATCTTGAAAATGCAGCAATAAATATTAATAATTTAACTGATAAAATTTTATTAGATCTTGCTGATCTTGGATCTGAAAAACTTGGAATGAGATATGATAATGAAAGAACAATATCAGATTTAATGTCTTTTTATCATAGAATAATTCATATGAAAGAACAAGAATGTGAAGTCCCAATAGCTGATTTATCAGTAGATCTTGGATCGATAAAATATACTATTAATAGTAGCTTAATCGAATCTATAAGTAATAATCAAAAAAAATATGCATCTATTATATCATTAAAAGAATATCCAGATATTAAAGCCGAAGCTTTTGATGAAATATTACAATTACCTATTGAAATTATAGCTACAGAAATATTTTATTTTGTTCCTCAGAAGGAAATAATCAATAAGTTTAAAGATTTTCATTATATAGTTAGTCTAACTAAAGATACAAATTTAGCTAATTCTTTAAGATTAAATGAGATAGTAGATATTAAAAATACTGAAATCAATAAATTTTGTTATCAACAAATTTCTATGATTATTATATCTACAAGCCAGAATAATTTACAAATTTCACTAACTCAAATATCGAAATTATTATCTAAAATTGCTGTTCAACATGTTAGAGAAGATATAAATTTAGAACAAACATTTTGGAGTTGTTTACCTGGTAATTTTTCATTTTTAAAACGTATAGCGCCTACTTTTGCAGAAAATATTGGAGTTTTAGCATCATTACATAATTTCCCAACTGGTAAACAATCAAGCATTTGGGGTCGCGCAATTACGTTACTTAGAACAGAGAAAGGTACGCCATATTTTTTAAATTTTCATGATAAAAATGATAAAGCAAATTGTTATATTTTCGGTTTACCAAAAACTGGGAAAACTACATTAACAAATTTTTTAATTTCAGAATCAACAAAATATGATCCTTCTATTATATATATTACACCAAATAATGATTCAAAGATTTTTATAAATGCTCTTGGTGGAGAATGGATTGAGCAAGAAACCCAAATTATCAATCCTTTTCTTCTTGATAAAAATGAAGATTCAGAAAATTTTATATATGAATTTTTAAAAATTATATCTAATCATTATATTATTGAATTGAGTGAAATAGAACTAGATTTTTTAAAATCATTAAAAGATAAAATTTTTAAGTTAAAAAAAGAAAAGCGAATTTTTTCTGATATATTAAAAAATGCTGATTTTTCATCTGAAGCTGGCAAATTAATAGAGGAAAAACTTGCATATTTTATGAAAGATGGAATATATAATAAATTATTTGATTCAACTAAACTATCATTTGAGAATAGTAAAATTATTGGATTAAATTTATATGAATTGTCGCAAAATTATTTTATAGAAAAAAATTATCCCAAAGAAAGAAAATATCTAGATCAATTTAACAAAGATATACTCAATCAAGTTGAAGAGTTGAAATGATTTATTACAATTTTTTGAAAAT
>DYTE01000022.1 GCA_020726135.1 Rickettsia conorii | reverse complement strand
TCTGACATTTTAATTTAATTCAAACATTTTTTAATATGCATATTATATCATAAATATATAATACATCATATATGAATAGATCGTAAATAAGCATTAAGTACAGATTCATGTAATGTTTCTGATAATGTAGGATGTGGGAATATCACATTCATAACATCTAATTCTACACACTCCATATTTTTTGCAACAAGATAAGACGGCAGAAGTTCTGTTACTTTTTGTCCGATTAAATGTGCTCCCAATAATTCACCTGTTGTAGCATCAAAAATTGTTTTGATCAAACCTTCTTCATTATCATCTACAAGTGCTTTACCATTAGCTGCAAGTGGAAATTTTCCAACTTTAATTTCTTTATATTGTTCTTTAGCTTGTATTTCTGTGAGACCAACACTTGCAATTTCTGGTAATGAATAAGTGCATGATGGTATATTTAATTTATTTATTATATGAGGTTTTAATCCGCATATATGTTCAGCAGCACAAATGCCTTCATGGCTTGCTTTATGTGCTAACCATGGTGCTCCTGCAACATCACCAATAGCATAAATGTCAGGCTCATCTGTTTGCATAAATTCATTAGTAACAATATGAGTATTTGTTACTTTAATTTTAGTTTTTTCTAAATTAATGTTTTCAACATTGCCAACAATACCAACTGCCATAAGTAATATCTCACTTTCCAAATTTGTAGATTTACCTTCAAGTTCAATGTCAATAATAACTGAATCATTAGATTTTGTTGCTTTCAATAATGTAACATTTGTATGAATTTTTATATTTTTCTTTTCGAATATTTTTCGTGCCATAATAGATATTTCAGAATCTTCTAAAGGCAAAATTCTGTCTTTAGCTTCAACTATTGTAACATCTGATCCAATCGCATTGTAGAATGAAGCAAATTCCATACCAATAGCGCCAGATCCAACTATAATTATAGATTTTGGTATTGATGTTGGCATCATAGCTTCTTTAGCTGTCCATATTTGTTTAGCATCTGGTTCAAAGCCTTTTAATATTCTAGCTCTTGCTCCAGTTGCTATAATAATATTTTTAGCCATAATTTGAATTATTTCATTTTTAGTGCTTATATCAACAACTCTATTATCTTTATTCATATCACCAATTGATGCAAATCCATTAATTACATCTATTTTATTCTTATGCATTAGTGATTTTATACCTGCACTTAATTTTGATGCAATATTACGTGATCTTACGACTATTTTTTCTATATCAATATTTTTAATATCCGAGTCTATACCAAAATTATTAGATTTTTTTATTAATTCTATAATTTCTGCAGACTTTAGAAGAGACTTTGTTGGAATACAGCCATAATTTAAACATATGCCTCCCAAATGTTCATTTTCCACTAAAGCAACATTTTTATCTAATTGAGCAAGGCGTATAGCAGCAACATAACCACCAGGTCCACCTCCTATTATTATTACATCATATTGTTTCATTATTTATACCTATTTTATAATGGGGGATTACCATGTTTTTTCCAAGGTATTTCCACTTTTTTGTTTTTAAGAAAATTTAGCGCTTTGCAAATGCGCCATCTTGTATTTTGAGGTTTAATTATATCATCCAAATAACCACGTGATGCAGCAACAAAAGGTGAGGTTACAGTATCTTTATATTCCTGTATTTTTTCTTCCTTTAATTTAGGGTCATTTAATATTTTTTTAAATATTATTGATGCGGCCCCTTCAGCGCCCATAACTGCTATTTCAGAATTTTCCCAAGCATAATTAATATCACCTTTTAAATGCTTAGAATTCATAACAATATATGCACCACCATATGCTTTACGAGTTATTATAGTAATTTTAGGAACTGTAGCTTCAGCATAGGCGTATAATAATTTGGCGCCATTTCTTATTATACCATTATATTCTTGGTCAGCCCCTGGTAAAAACCCTGGAACATCTACAAGAGAAACTATTGGTATATTAAAAGCATCGCAAAAACGCACAAATCTTGCAGCTTTTATTGATGCATCAATATCGATACATCCAGCTAGATGTAATGGTTGGTTTGCAACGAAGCCTACTGATCTACCTTCCATATAACCGAATCCAATAATAATATTTTTAGCAAATTCAGGTTGAATTTCAAAAAATTCACATTCATCTACAATTTTATAGATAAGTTCTTTCATATCATATGGTTTATTACTACAATTAGGTATAAGAGTTGTTAATGACATATCAACTCTATCAGCTGGATCTTTGGTATATCTAGATGGAGCAATATCTTTATTAGATGATGGTAAAAAATTAAAAAATCTTCTTGTTTCCAAGAGTAATTCTACATCATTATTAAAAGCAATATCAGCAACACCACTTTTTGTAGTATGGATTTTAGAGCCACCTAGTTTTTCTTTTGTAATATCTTCTCCTGTTAATGTTTTAACAACTTCAGGACCTGTAACAAACATATAGGATGTATTTTTTACCATAAATATAAAATCAGTAAGTGCAGGTGAATATGCAGCACCACCAGCACTTGGTCCCATTACTAAACTAATTTGAGGAATTACTCCAGATGCAAGCACGTTGCGTCTAAATAATTCACCATATCCACTCAAAGAATCTATACCTTCTTGTATGCGAGCTCCTCCTGAGTCATTAATACCAATTATTGGAGCATTAACTTTCATTGCAGCATCTATTGTATCACATATTTTTTTAGCATGATATTCACCAAATGATCCACCAAGCACTGCAAAATCTTGACTATATATAAATACTAAACGTCCATATATTGTGCCATGACCTGTGATAACTCCATCACCATAATATTTTTTGCGATCCATTTCAAAATTACTACATCTATGTTGTACGAACATACCCGTTTCTTCGAAACTATCAGGATCGAGTAATATTTCTATACGCTCTCTTGCAGTAAGTTTACCTTTTTTATGCTGTAAATCAATATTAGCAAGACCGCCACTAGTATTAGAAATATTACGTTTTTCATCAAGTGATTTATAAAAATCCATATATTCCAAATAATGATGTTTTATTATGTTTTAATTTATAGTATATTTAGCAAAATAAATAATTATATTTACTAATATATACTTAAAATTTCTTATATGTCTATATTTAATAAAGAAGTAAAAAATAATAATAATGATAAATTTAAAAAATTGTCATTAGAACTTAGAAAAAATCTACAAAGAAGAAAAAAAAATGTAGAGACTCCATCTATTTTAAAAAAACAAGAAATTATTTCTGTGGAAGATAGAGAATCAAATTAATACCTAGTTACTGAGTTTAATTAATGAGTTAAAAATAATGATTAAATACGAAGAAGTTGAAAAAATAGCAAAATTAGCACGATTGAACTTTACTAGTGATGAAATTAATCAGTTTACACATGATATAAAAGAGATCATGGATATGATTGATGAATTGTTATATGTAGATTGTAGTGAAGTATCTCCTTTAACTTCAGTATGTGAAGAAAGTCAAAGATTTAGAAATGATATAATGCAAATACAAAATATTACAGATGATTTGTTTACAACTCATAGACAATTAGCGAAAGATACGAAATGTTTTATAGTACCAAAAGTAGTGGAGTAATTATGGATTTAACCAAATTAACAATAAAAGAAGCAATCAATTTAATTAAGTCAAAAAAAATTTCTTCTACAGAATTACTTGTTACGCATATTGATAAAATAAAAGAATCTAGAAATTTAAATTGTTTTATTACAGAAACATTTGATGAAGCTATTGTAAAAGCTAAAATTTCAAATGAAAATTATGATAAGGATAGAGCTAGAAAATTAGAAGGCATTGTCATTGGAGTAAAAGATTTGTTTTGTACTAAAAATGTAAAAACTACCGCTGGATCAAAAATGCTTAGTAATTTTGTGCCAGCTTATGAGTCTACTGTTAGTGGAAAATTATTTGATCAAGGTGCTATTATGGTTGGCAAAACTAATATGGACGAGTTTGCTATGGGTTCTTCCAATACTTCAAGTTATTATGGACCTGTTATTAACCCATGGAAAAGAATAAATAGTAATGAAGATTTAATACCAGGTGGTTCATCAGGTGGCTCTGCTGCTGCTGTGAGCGCAGGACTTTGTATGGCAGCGCTTGGCAGTGATACTGGAGGGTCAGTTAGACAACCAGCTGGGTTTTGTGGTTTAGTCGGTGTTAAACCAACATATGGTAGAGCTTCAAGATATGGTATGATAGCTTTTGCAAGTTCGCTTGATCAGGCAGGAATATTTACAAGGTCTGTTGAAGATGCATGCATTATGTTAGAACATATGATGGGATTTGACGAGAAAGACTCAACCTCTATAAATGCAACAATACCAGACTTTAGTAATATTAGCGCGAGTAATATTAAAAATATGCGTATAGGGGTGCCTGTTGATATTTTAGCTCAGGAAGGTCTTAATCCAGAAATATATAAAATGTGGATGGATACAATAGATATGCTTAAAAGAGAAGGTGTTGAAATAATTGATATAAATTTACCTCATGCAAAATATGCGGTAGCAACTTACTATGTTATAGCACCGGCTGAATGTTCATCAAATTTAGCACGATATGATGGTGTACGTTATGGACTTACAACTGAACTTGATGTAAAAAATATTGAAGAATTATACGAAAAAACAAGATCATCTGGTTTTGGTGCAGAAGTAAAACGTAGAATTATTATAGGTACATATGTGCTCTCTTCAAAATCTATGGATGCATATTACTTAAAAGCACAGAAAATGCGTAGATTAATTTCCAATGATTTTAAAAATGCATTTAAAAATGTGGATGCAATAATTATGCCATCTGCCACTTCAGAAGCTTTGAGTTTACATAATAGAAATACATGTCCTTTATCTGAATATTTAAGTGATTTATTTACAATTCCAGCAAGTCTTGCTGGTCTTCCATGTCTTTCAGTACCAGCTGGTTTGTCTAATAATGGTTTACCACTTGGCATGCAAGTAATTACTAATACATTGGATGAATATAATATGATGCGCGTTGCTAGAACAATTGAACGTAATGTTTCACACTTAAATTTTGTACCAAGGGGGTTTTAAATGTATATTAAAGGTAATAGTGGTGAATGGGAATATGTTATTGGTTTGGAAATACATGCACAAATTACATCAGAATCAAAACTTTTTTCTAATAGTTCAACAGAATTTGCAAGTGCACCAAATAGTCAAGTATCCTTTGTAGATGCAGCTTTCCCAGGAATGTTGCCAGTTTTAAATGAACATTGTGTTCATCAAACAATAAAAACTGGGCTTGCTATTAATGCTCAAATAAATAAATATTCAACATTTGATCGTAAGAATTATTTTTATCCTGATCTGCCACAAGGATATCAGATATCACAATTTTATAATCCGATAGTTACAAATGGTAATTTATCAATTCAAATTGGAAATATAATTAAAAATATTCGTATTAATCGTATTCATATAGAACAAGATGCTGGTAAGAGTATGCATGATCAAAATGCAGAATATAGTTTGATTGATTTGAATAGATCTGGTATTGGACTTATGGAAATAGTAACAGAGCCTGATTTATCTAGCCCAGAGGAAGCAGCAGAATTTGTACGCAAGCTTAGAATATTATTAAGATATGTTGGAAGTTGTAGTGGAGATATGGAAAAAGGAGCTATGCGATGTGATGCTAATATCTCTGTGAGAAGAGTAGGAGATATAAACTTGGGTACTAGATGCGAAATTAAAAATGTTAATTCCATTCGTAATATTGTTAAAGCTATAGAATTTGAAGCTGCAAGACAAGTAGAATTATTGGAATCTGGTGGTAAAATTGATCAAGAAACAAGATTATTCGATGCAAGTACAGGGGAGACTAGAATGATGCGCCTTAAAGAAGAATCTCATGATTATAGATATTTTCCAGACCCAGATCTTCTTCCTGTTATTTTAACTGATGAACTTATTGAAAATATTGCTAAAACTATGCAAGAACTTCCTGACGCTAAAATAGATAGATATATAAGTGAGTTTGGCCTTAGTAAATATGACGCAGAAATTATTGTATCTGATGAAGAGATTGCTGGCTTTTTTGAAAAAACAATAAAATTATGTAATGCTAAGATGGTAGCTAATTGGCTTACGAGTGAATTATTTGGTTTGTTAAATAAAAATTCTATATCTATATCTTTATGTAAAATTACGCCTGAGATGTTAGGCAAAATGATTAAATTAATTGAGGATGATATTATTTCAGGGAAAATTGCTAAAACAATATTTGAAATAATGTTTGAAACAGGCGATGATCCTGAAAAAATAATAGAAGAAAAAGGATTAAAGCAAGTTTCTGATGATAAATTGATTTTATCAGTAATTCATGAAGTGATAGAAGAAAATCCAGAGTCTGTTACAGAATATAGAAATGGTAAAGATAGACTTTTTGGATTTTTTGTTGGACAAGTTATGAAAAAAACTTCTGGTAATGCAAATCCTTCTATAGTTAATAAATTGCTTAAAGAATTACTGTAAATAGTCTATTTAGTATAAATATAATAAAATCAGTGACTGGAATTTATTATAAAGAATTTTAATAATTTCTTTAGATTCTATCACTGATCTAAATGTTGATAATTTTTAAATAAAGAAATGCGATAGTTTATATGTTCTTTATTTGAATCTTTTATTATTTGTTTAGCTATTTCTCTTGCTTCTAAAATAACATCAGAATGTTCTAGAATGTCTGAAAAATGAAAACTACTATCACCACTTTGCTTTGTACCAGTTAGTTCGCCAGCTCCTCTTAGTAATAAATCTTGTTCTGCTATATAGAATCCATCATTACTTTCTCTAAGTATTTTAAATCTTTTTATAGCATCCTCTGTTACATAATTAGAATTATACATCAAAATACAATATGATTGTAAATTAGAACGTCCAACTCTTCCTCTCATTTGGTGAAGTTGAGCAAGCCCAAATTGTTCTGCATTTTCAATAATCATAATGGTAGCATCTGGAACATCAACGCCAACTTCTATAATACTAGTAGCAACTAATATTTTGAGCTTTCCTAATTTAAATTCATTCATTATATTTTCCTTCTCTTGTGATTTCATTTTACCATGTACAAAACAAGTAATATTAGGAAATATTTTTGATATATAATCAAATCTATTTTTGATACTAGTTAAATTTTTTACTATTTTGTTATTGTCCTCTATTAATGAACATATCCAATAAATTTTCTCTCCTAGCTTTAATCTTCTTCTAATAGCTTCTATTAAAAGATCTGGTTTATTATTTGGCATTATTGTTGTGATTATAGGTAACATATTTTTAGGTTTTTGAGTTATTTTAGAAACTAACATATCACCAAATAATGTAAGAGTTAGACATCTCGGAATTGGTGTCGCACTCATAACCAAAACATCAGGATGAGTAGCTTTATTAATCAGAGCTAATCTCTGTTCTACACCAAATCTATGTTGTTCATCAATTACAACATACCCAAGTTTATTAAAATTAACATTTTCTTGAAATAATGCATGAGTACCTATTAATATTTGAATAGTGCCATTTTCTAAATTTGTTAATAAAATTTTCCTTTCCTTCATAGATATATTACCTGTTAATAAAGCAATATTTATATTTAAAAAATTTAAATTATTCTGAAAAAATTCATAATGTTGTATTGCCAAAATTTCCGTTGGAGCCATTAAAACAGTTTGATATCCGCTTTCTACGACATTTATCATGGTAAGTAATGCTACTAAAGTTTTACCTGATCCAACATCTCCTTGCAACAATCTCATCATTGGAAAATTTTTCTCTTGACTTTTTTTTATCTCATTAATTACTTTAATTTGATCATCTGTAAGTATAAAATTTAAATTCTTTAAAATTTTACTATGTAACTCATTTGTAAATTTAAACTTATTACCTTTATTTTTTTCATTAGCATTAGATAAATTACAGAGAACTAATTGATTAGCAATAAATTCTTCCTTAATTAAACTCATTAATGATATTTTTTTATTCTGCCAAGCTATTTTTAAATTTTCATTATCCTCAATAGAATGAATAGATTTTAAGAAAGGCATAAGATAATTGAAATATTCATTATTTTCAAATTTTAAAATTTGTACTAATTTTTCATATATTTGAAAAATATATGTGTAAATATCATTATTAGTAAGACAAGAAGTTAATTTATAGATTGGATATATAGCAGGATGTAATATAGGATTAGTAATAAATTCTAGATGAATTATTTGAGGATAATAATTATATATTTGAACTTTGCCACTAATCATATGTTTGGTTCCAACTGATAATTTTTTTAAAAAGAAAGTTGGATAATTAAAAATAGTTAAACTAATGGATCCACTTGAATTTTCACATTGAAAAATAAAAGGACTATTATATTTTGTTGGATATTTGATATGAGTAATTATAATATTTGTTTGAATATATTGATCATGTTGTAAATTAGAAAGATTAGGATTAATTATTTTTGTATGATAATATGATGGTTTATAAAATAATAAATCACGTATTATCTTTATATTTAATTTTGCAAAAGCATTAGTTTTTGTTTTATTTAAATGTAAACTTGTTTGAATATCACTTAATAAAAAATCTATAATCGTTAACATAAGTTTAATATATTTATTATAAATTAATAACTACTTTAAGTATATTATATCAGTTTCTATATTTTTTTAAAATTAATTTTCCTAATTAAAATTAGAATAGTTATTGTTGACAATTATCATCCATTAAATATAATTTTCCTTATAGATGATATAGTTACGTAACATTTACTTTAACAATTTTATTGTGTAATATAATTGCATTATATTATTAATTTAAAAAATAAATAAATTAAAAGACGTAAACTATTAATTATATATAAACTCTACTATCATATTAATATAAAAACAATTAATTAGGTTAATTCCAATGCAAATGGATAAAATAAATACTAAAGTTGACGGTGACTTTAATGTCATTATAGAAATTCCGATGAATGATAAACCTGTAAAATATGAATTTGATAAAAAATCTGGCGCTATATTTGTAGATAGATTTATACAAACTGCCATGTATTATCCTTGTAATTATGGTTTTATTCCTCATACTCTCTCAAACGATGGAGATCCCATAGATGTCCTTGTAATATCAAATTGCCCTGTTGTTCCAGGTGCTGTCATGAGATCTAGACCTATAGGTGTTTTGATGATGGCTGATGAATCAGGAATTGATGAAAAAATAATCGCAGTACCTACTTCTAAATTGGATATTTCTTTTGATTCTATGAAAGATATAGATGATGTAAGCGATATTTTTAAAAAATGTATAGTGCATTTCTTTGAACATTATAAAGATTTAGAGAAAGGAAAATGGGTTAAAGTTACTGGCTTTGATAATGCAGAAAAAGCTAAAAATCTTATTGATGAAGCGATTCTACGATATAATAAAAATAATTGAGTAAATTTAATTTACTCAATTGAAAAGAAAATATACAGAATTAATTAATCTGTGGATATATATTATAAATATAAATTATAAACAATTATCTAATTTCTATAAAAAACAAAAAATTTTACTAGATTTTTCTTTTATTTACATCTATAACAAATATTAGGTACTTCTTGTTTTAAAAAGAATTAGTGCTTGCAGATTCCGCTTTTCTTTTGTATTGGTTGTGCTTGGAAAAGTAAAGCGGATCTCATGTTTTGTTTATAATTTAACTTTGATTCTCATTGATCCTTGATGCGAGACATAGTTTTTATTATCCATATTTAAATCATATTCTACACCTACATTATAACGGTCTTTTGAAACATTGAGTCCAAGTTCAATATTATAATTTGTATTAGAATCAGGTTTTAATAATTTATTCACATATTTTTTTCCATTAAAACTAATTGAAGGTGTAACTTTAACATTATTTTCACAAATTATTGGTTGAATTATTTTTAGACCAAATTGAGCAGCTGCGAAATTACGTTGTTTACTCAAATTTTGCAGATTAATTTTTTCATTATGTTGAAAAACATCACCCTGATGATTACTATAGTCAATACCAATATTAGGTATAATAATAGATCCAAACTTAGTATGATATGTATAATTTAATGTAGTATTAAATGCAAAACTTTTCATATTACCGTTCATTTTACGTAGTTCTACATTATTCTCATAATCAATATAATCTATGTTGGTGCTAGCTACTTGAGCAATCATCTGAATAGAAAAGTTAGATTTAAGATTTTTAGAACCATATAAACTTAATGCATGCATTATACTATCTGTTTTGTCATTATCTATAGCATATTTAAGATTTGATTTTATAAAACTATATGATATGCCCATTACTTCACCATCTTGTTCGAAGTCAAAACCTATGTTTGCCGCATTCATTTCTCCTTCATAAGGAGTTCTGTCCACATGTTTATATTGTTTATTAACACCATATGTTCCTGAAAACCATATACCGCAGTTCATTTGTACTTCATCATCAGAACCAGCGCCTGCGTCTATCTTAGTATCTAATGAATTTGTTAAAGGATTTTGTAAATTTGATGGCATTCTAATCACAACGGCTTTTTGTGCTGTAGCTAGAGCATTCTTTGTTACATCTTCTTGTTTAAAATCTAATCGTTCTTGTTGAGCTTGTTCTGATAAATGATTTATTGGTATATTCGCAACATTAGCATTTTCAGGAATAATAATATTAACTTCCTTAATTTCTTCTGTTTTTTCTGTTTTTTCTGTATCATTTTCATTTTCGCTTTCATAATCACTGTCCCATGAAGAACATGATGATGAGCTGGAAGACCAGTAATTTGAATTATAATCACTGCTATTATAAAAACTGTTTGAATATGAAGAATCATTAGTGGTAGAAGTGCTAATTATATTGTTACTGTCAGAAACAGTGCTAGCTGAATATGAAGAATCATTAGTGCTAGAAGTGCTAATTATATTGTTACTGTCAGAGACAATGCTATCTGGATTTGAAGAATCATTAGTGCTAGAAGTGCTAATTATATTGTTACTGTCAGGGACAGTGCTACCTGGATTTGAAGAATCATTAGTGCTAGAAGTGCTAATTATATTGTTACTGTCAGGGACAGTGCTACCTGGATTTGAAGAATCATTGTTATGGATAGTCTCAACTGTATCAGACAACATGTTTTCATTGTTTGTACTTAAATTGCTTGAATCCTTATGTTTTGCTAGTTCAGTTTCAATTTCTTCTATTTCTGTAGATAGTTTTTGTTTTATATTATTAGTAATTATTTTTGCATTATCTGATTCTAATAAGTCTAAAGAATCATCACAAGCTTTTAAGCTTAATTCATTTAATTTTAACAATTTTTGAAGCTTGCTCTGTGATTTCTCTAAATTATCATTCTTTGAATAATCATTAAATTTCTCTTTTAATTTGTTTTTCTTGTCTAATATTTTTGTATGTAAATCTTTCAATTTAATTTTAATATCTTGTTCATCTAATCCTGCGATATTATCTTTAAATTCAGTATATAATTGTTTTGCAGAGCTCACTTTAACATTGCTTGAATCTTCTGCTGTGGGAACTAATTCAGTTTGAGTTTTTTGATCAAATAATTCATTATCAGTATTTTTTTTTCTAGGTTTTGCTTGGGGTGGAATTTTAAAAAGCTTATTGAGAATATCACCATAATCTTCATCATCTATTGATATTTTTGAAGAAAATGATGTTTTACGACTATTTGAAGCTGAGGATTCTTTAATAGCAAGTTGTTGTGATAAGCTATTATCATCATCGTCTGAACTATAATCATTACATTCTTCAGATTGATTTTGTTGTCTCTTTTTAATTCTATCCTTAGCTATAGCTCTATTAATAAGATTTTGATTTTCATAACTTAATTTCATATTAATATTTTTTATTTCTGAATTTAGTACAGCCTTATTTGTCGTCTCTCCTATATGTTTTATTATAAGCTTAATATCACGACTATTTGGCGCTGTATCATCACTTTCCTCATCAGTGTTTAATGAAGTGTATGATGCAGTTTTTTCTAAATTGGGTATATTAACTGATTGATTAGAAGCGCTATTCTTACTCCTTGTTGAATTTGAACGATTTGCTTGAGCAAATGTTCCTTGTGTTTTTAAAAATTGATCTTGTAACATATCATCTATTTTATTTAAATTAATAGTTGATGTATAATTTGATGTTGGTCTGATTTTTGACTGATCTGTACAATTAGGTAATTGAATAGTTGACTCGCTATAGAATCTAGTTCTTTTAGAATTTACATTAGCAGATTTTTTTTGACATTTTGGAACTTTTTGTTTTATCCCTAGTTTTTGTAAATCTTCATCTGTAAATACTTGACCACTAGTTACAAGATTCTCAACTTTCTTAACTATAGCTTCCTTAACTTTAATTTGTAATTCAGGAGTTTCAATATTGCTATCATTAAAACTTTGAGAAATGTCTCTTAATTTTTTTACACTTGTAGCACTATTCATATTTTTTATAAAATCATCAACTTCTCGAGTCTCTTTTTCAAACTTTCTTTTTGGATCAGCTTCTTTTCTATTGATTTTTGGAGTAGATATTTCAGAAGAATGAGAGTTTAAAGATCCAGATACTGTACGTTCTTTTATTACAAAAGTTGGATTTAACTTTTCAGTTTCATCTGGAGAAGTTTTTGGCTTTGTATTGAATTTATTTATTTCATCTTCTAATGTCTTGATATCATGTTCTGATCTATATTTCTTCCATTTTGTTTCTTTTTTAGCTTTTTCAGTATCATCTAATTTTGACAATACATCATCTATTATATGAGCTTTAAATCGTAACAATTCTAATTTTTTTTCTTTTAATTGTTTTTGTAATTTTGGATAGTACGTTCCCTCTATTATCTTATCAATTTCTTTTATTTTGCTAGTTATTTGATTATTAAACTTTTTAACATTTTCATTAGAAATAATAACAAGTCCTTTTATCTCTTGTCCTGTTATTATGTCAAATTTTGTATCTCCAAATATTTGTGTTAAAAACTTTGTTTTATTTCCATCAACTATTCCATTTACTTTTGAAGCATTTGTAATAATTTCAGTGCTGATATTAATTTTACCCGCTTTAACTTTTGGTAAGAGTGGATCAAGTGCTTCTTTTTTCACAAGTACTGGTTGATGTACTATTGCCTGATTATTTAGTAACGCATTGTTTGCGATTGTCTCTACTGGAAGCTCTATAGAACCTGGAATTGTTTGTACCACAATTTGGTTATTTTCTGGCAAATTTTCCCCAACTGTAGGTAAGGTTAGTGCTATATTTTGTTCATTTGGTAGTTGATTATTATTCACTACCTCAACAGGAGCTTGTGGCTCTACTACTTCTGCTTTATTAAATTCTTTAATTCTGGTTTTTAAGTGTGCAATATCCCCATTAAGATTCATAATATTCTCACCAATTTTTTTCGATTCAGCCTTATCTTTTATAATCCCTGTTTCTTTAAAATCTTTAATTTTCTTTTGTTTTAATTCTAATAAAACTAATTTTTGTTCATGTAATTTTTTAAGTTTAGATGGTTTTGTCTTTGTTATATCTTTTGTATCTTCTTCTTTTATATTATCATCAACAATTTTTATAGCTTCATCCATTTTTTTGATAAATTTATCAAGTGATACTTCTTGATCTAAAATATTAACACCTTTCTTGCCTTGAGTATTTGCAGTTTTAGCAATAATTTCTCCTCCTAAGAGTTTCTTTATAGATTTATCATTTATAATATTGCTAGATAGAGTAATTTTTAGATCATGCACTCTGTTAGGAAGAATTTGAAATGTTTGACTTTGCAATTGTTGAGTGATATTTTTTATCTTATTTTCTATCTCTACCCTCATACCATTTATTTTATTGGTACTAGGGATGTTTTTATTAGGCATTTGATTAATATATTGTTGATCAAGTAATGATTTTTTAATTTTTAAAATTCCAAGTTGTTGTTTAAGAAGATTGAGTTTGTCATTTATTACTCCAACTTCAGTTTCTGAATCTATTTGATGTTTAAGTTTCTTCTCTAATGTATCAAGTCTTGTTTGATAATCGCTAAATTTTAAACCTTCTTTATTCATAATTCTTGTATCATTCCCTTCTTCACTCAATAAATCGATAATATTTTTAGTTAAAATATTATCAGTTTGATCAGTTGTAGTATTTGAAAGTATTGGAGAGTTTGTCACTATAGCTATAACAAAATCTTTTGTAACAACTGATGGGGTTTTCTGACTATTAAATAAGCCTGCGAATATAGGGTTTTTACTTTCTGTACTTGTTGTAGTTACGATTGATGAGTTGGAGGTAGATATTAATTTAGAACTTCCTAAACTATTTGATTTTTTCTGAAATTCTGTTTTAAGAGTTTTCGGTAAAGTAGCAGACTTGCCATGTTCATTACTAGCAATTGTTCTACTAAAAGTAGCAGAACTGCTAGGCGCATCAAAAGCTGCTCCTTTTTTAAATGTGATTTTATCCCCTTCTATCTCTGTTACTAAATTCAATTTTTCTGCTCTCTCTACCACAAGTTTGTTTGCGTCATTTACTGTTTGATCAAATTTAGTATTTAAGACTGAAGCAGTAGATTGTACTGAAGTGCCTGAATTATGTCTACTTCTGTCATTTTTTAAATGTTTTTCATTTTTTGCCTCATCTGACACCATTTGTTTATGTATATTTGCAAATGTTATACTTAAAACTGGATTTTCTTGCTTCTTTGCTAATTTTATTAAATTTTCTGAACATTCACTAAAATCTAACTCCTTATCAATCATTGATTTCAAACTATTTTTTACAGTTTTTTGACAATTTACTGGTGCAACTATTCCCAATTTAGAAAGTTGAGTTATTGTATTAGTTACAATTTGCGTAACATTAGTATCTGTAACCCTAATTTCCTTCTTAGCAATTACACTAAATGGTGTAAACATAGCTAAGCTTAATGATGATGTAAGCAAGAATATTTTTGTAAGCTTCTTGATGTTGTGCTTATTCATTTTGAATATCTCCATTATGATATGAAATTTAATTTATGTACAAATGATTATTTTTTGAAATTAATATAGATAATATTATTTCAACCCAATATCTTATAAAGATGCAATTAAGTCAAATTAATTATTAAAAAATCTTAAGAAATAAGAGATAAATATTTTAAATCTTCTAATTTGTGTAATGTTTACAACAATTGAAATAAGCTATATAAGATAAAATCAATTCAAAAATATTTATGATTAATAATTAAAATTGTTAATCTAGTTAGATGGATTAGTTTGTGATATTATCTAGTATATTCATATTTTTTATAAATTAAAATCATGTCTAAG
>DYTE01000007.1 GCA_020726135.1 Rickettsia conorii | reverse complement strand
GTGGTGGAGGGAGAAGGATTTGAACCTTCGAACGCATACGCGGGCAGATTTACAGTCTGCTGCCATTGACCACTCGGCCACCCCTCCAATGATATTTTCAAAATTTCATAATATAAATAAACCGAAACATCCAATCATCATTAAAATATGATAATATAGACATTTTTATGAAAATTCAAGGATGATTTCTATAAATATGTTAATTTTTTAAAAATGTTAAAAATAATTAAAAATTATAAATTAACTAATTTCAGTTGTAAATTTGTATAATAAATAGTAGCATGTGTCAAGATAAAATTAAAAATAAATAATACATAAACAATGAGAAATAATAAAAATAAAGATTTAATAACGATCTATGGAAAACATGCAACACTTGCTGCAATTCATAATCCTAATCGAAATATAAGAAATATTTTTTGTACAGAAGAAATTTTTTATGCACATAGAGAAATTATAGAAAAATTTTCTTATGAAATATTGCAGCAAAAAGATTTAAGTAAGATGGTTGGAGAAAATAATGCGCATCAAGGGATAATAGTTAAATTAAATAAAACCATATTTTTAAATGATATATCAGAAATAAATGTCAGTAAAAAACAACTGAAAATTGCTATTTTAGATCAAGTTACTGATCCACAAAACATTGGCGCCATAATTCGTAGCGCTGCTGCATTCGAAATTGATGCAATAATATTACAATCTGATAATTCTCCAGAGGAAAATGGAGCAATTGCTAAAACAGCATCTGGAGCTTTAGAAATTGTTCCTATAATTAAAGTTGTAAATTTAGTACGTACAATAGAACAACTGAAAAAAATCGGATTTTGGATCATAGGAATGGATGGAAATAGCAATAATAATTTAAACCAACAATTATATTCAGATAGGATAGCAATAATATTTGGATCAGAAGATAAAGGAATAAGACCGTTAGTAAAAAAACATTGCGACTTTATAAGCAAAATAAATATGTCTCAACAAATAGAAAGTCTTAATGTTTCAAATGCAGCATCAATTGTTTTTCATTATTTTTTTAATATTCAATAATTTACTCTAATAATATTTAGAGTAAATATTATAAAAATTTAAATAATCGTTCATAACGAATAGATGTTATCCATTTTCCAAACCTCAATATCTGGTCTAATATACCTATATCATCTACAAATAATTTTTCTTTTGTAGAGAAAATAATAAACCTAGCTTTTGCTATAAAATTTTTAAATGGTACAAATCCAAGTTGAACTCTACTATCATTTGATTCATCTCTATTATCACCCATAAAAAAATATTCATTTTCTGGAACATAAAATATTTTAGTATTACCAAAAGGATTATCAGAATTTTTTAATTTATATGAAAAATATGTTACACCATTCGGTAATGTTTCCTGATATTTATTATAAATAACATTTGTTTCACTGATAAAATCAGAAATAAATTCTCTTTTAATAGCGACATCATTTATATATATTACATCATCACTTAGATGAATTTTATCACCTGGCATACCAATTAATCGTTTAACATATCTTGGATGAATTTCATCGTTAGGAGGTTTAAAAATAATAATATCACCTCTGATAGGCCTAACAGCAAATATTCTATCTTTAAAAAAACCTAAATCAAATGGCAGTGAATAATCACTATAACCATATGAATATTTAGTAGAAAATACATAATCATTCTCAAGTATAGTAGCTTTCATAGAACTAGTTGGAACAAAAAATAATTCCATAACAAAAAATCTAATAATTAGAGCAACCAATATGACTAAAAAGAATGAATAATATTCATTAATAGTATTTTTTTTATTTTTAAATCTAGACAATGCCATTATGATTTTAATTTATGTTTAAATTATATTTTGTTTTAGCAAATTAAATAAAAGAATATATTTTAAAATAATTCTAATTACGCAAAAGTGAAGCTTCTATTAATTCTATAGTTTGATTAATACCAAAAAGCTTAATAAATGAACCAAGACGCGGTCCTTCTTCTTGACCAAGTAAAATTTGATATATTTCTTTAAAATATTCGCGTAAATTATCATATTTATATTCAACTTTAGAACCAATATTATATAGTTCAGTCTGTATTTCTTCAGATGTTGCGTTATTTGTTAAATTACGTAAATAAAATAATATATCATTTAATATATTAATATGTTTTTCTGTAATAACTGGATATTTCTTAGTGTGTTTTACAAAATCATGATAATAATTTATTGCATGATCAAATAACATGTCCATATAAATAATATTATCAAAATTTGCATTAGGAGCATATTTTTTTATAAAATTCCATAATAATTTTTTATTATCACTATTACATACAGAAACTAAATTTAATAACAGACCAAAACTAATACCAAAATTATGAATTATTGGCACATCACCATTATGTATATGATATAATGGATTTGCAAGTTTTTTAACTAAATCTGTTTCAGCATGATATTTATGATTAAAAATAATATATTCATCAACATTTTTTGGTATAACATCAAAATGTAATCTCTTTGCTCTAGTTGGGTTACTATACATAAACAAAGAAAGACTATCTTCTGGAGCATATTTTAGCCATTCATCTACAGTAATACTATTACCTTTAGATTTAGATATTTTAGCACCTTCTTCATTTAAAAATAGTTCATAGAAAAACTGAATAGGCTCTTTTCCACCCAAAATATTGCAAATTGATGAATATAATTGAGCATTGGGTCTATGATCTTTACCATACATCTCATAATCTACATCCAAAGCTGCCCATCTCATGCCAAAATCTGGCTTCCATTGCAATTTACAACCACCTGACTTAACAGATGTTTCTATAAGTGTTCCATTAATATCTCTATAAGAAATAGTATGTTTTAATAAATCTGTTGCTTCTATAGGAACTTGCAAAATCATTCCTGTTGTAGGACATATTGGCATAAAAGGGGAATATGTCGCCTGTCTTTCAGCTCTAAAAGTTGGAATCATCAAATCCATAATTTCATCATATTTTTCAAGAACTTTTATCATCATATTATCGAAAAACCCTGATTTATAACATTCTGTACTACTATAAAATTCATATTGAAAATTAAAACGATCTAAAAATGAACGTAATTTTGCATTCATATAATGACCATAACTCTCGTACATATTATATGGATCAGGCACTGATGTTAATGGTAAATTAATATATGATGCAATCATTTCCTTATTAGGAATATTTGAAGGTACTTTACGTAGTCCATCCAAGTCATCTGAAAAACAAATTAATTTTGTAGGAATATCAGAAATTTGTTCAAATGCTTTTTGCACCATAATTGTTCTTGCTACTTCTGCAAAAGTACCAATATGTGGTAATCCAGATGGACCATATCCAGTTTCAAATAATACATAACCCTTCTTGGGCGCTTTATAATTAATATTTTTTAATATTTGTACAGCTTCCAGAAATGGCCAACTATTCGACTTAATAGCTTCGTCTAAAGAAATGAATTGTGACATATTATTTTTATTTAATATTTTATTTTGAATAATTAATTGCTTGTTTTACCGCATCTTTTAAATCTGACGCAACGATAATAGCTAAATTAGAATTTGCAAGAATATTTTTTGCCATATCGGAATTAGTACCTTCAAGACGTAATATAATAGGTATTTTTATTTCCATTGCTTTACTAACTGTAATAATATTATTTGCAATATGATCGCAACGCATCATACCTCCAAAAATATTAATCAATATAACCTTTATAGCTTTATTTAATAATAATATCTGCAATGCATTTTTAATTTTATCATTACCTGGCTGTCCTCCAATATCAAGAAAATTAGCTGGATTTCCTCCAAGCATATGTACTAAATCAATCGTTGCCATAGCAAGGCCTGAACCATTTACTATACAACCAATATTACCATCCATTTTTACATAACTAATAGCCATATTCGAAGCTATAGCTTCTTGCTCATCTTCTTCACTTATATCCCTTAATAATCTAATATTTTTATGTCTAAATAATGCATTGTCATCAAATATCATCTTAGCATCAAGTGCAACTAATTTATTATATTTAGATAATACTAATGGACTAAGTTCTATCAAAGTAGCTTCATATGTTATAAATATTTTATATAATGATTCTATCAATTGATTCATTTGTTTTGCTGTTTCATGATTAAGTGACAACATTAAACTAATATTTCTACAATGAAAATCTTGCAATCCAGTCATTGGATCAATCACTACTTTAATTAATTTATTATGATCTAATTTTGACAAAGATTCTTCATTATAATTCTGCTGAAATGCCATAATAGTAATTTTTTCTAAATTACGATCAAATAATATACTTAAATAATATTGTTTTTGAGTTTCAACAAAGGATTCTAAATATAATTTATTAACTTTTTGTCCAAATTGATTAGTTTGTTTTGTAATTAAGTTAATACCTAACATTTCATTAGCTATTTTTTTTGCTGTATCTTTTGTATATGCTATTTTTACACCTCCAGACTTTGCCCTATCACCAGCATGAATTTGCGCTTTTATCACATAAACAGTAGAATCAAAATTATTGATTATATTATCAATATCCTCTTTGTTCGAAATAAGAACACCTGCTGGAATATTAATTCCATATTCTTTTATAATATTTTTTGCTTGATATTCATGAATATTCATAATTATTAATATGTTTAAATTAACAAAAAGCTGTTAAATTTAGTAAGATTTTATCTAAAATAGATTAAGATAATCTGATAGATAGTACTAGCATAATTACTGCACATTTTTTAAAATTTTTATTTATTTCCGCTTAAACATTGAGAGCATTCTTTCTGTTACAACAAAACCACCAAAAATATTTATAGATGCAAAAAAACATGCTAAATAACCTAAAAAACTTGAAAGGCCAAAATTAATTTCAGTAGTTGCAACCATAGCACTTATAATAATTATTGCAGAAATAGCATTGGTAATAGACATGAGAGGTGTATGAAGCGCTGGTGTAACTCTCCAAACTATATAATAACCAACAAATCCAGATAGAATAAAAATAGTAAGAGCGCATATGAATGGATCTATGTTAGAAGCAGCTCTATTGATATTATCTATATTTTGATAATGATCTTCCAATTTTAATATAAATTCATCAACAAGTTTTGTATTTTCTTTAGACATTCTAGAAATTTGATCTGCTAATACTTCAAGTTGTTTCATATATTAACCATTAATTATGTTTCATTTCAGTAAGTTCAAACTTAATATCTAATTTAGGTTCATCTTTAAAATATAATAATATAGTTGCAATCTTAGATTTATCTATAGATGATTTTAAATCCATTAATTTAACATTAATTATTTGATCTTTTGTACAGGAAATATTTGTATCATTTTGAAAATCTTCGAAATTTTCAGAATTCTCAATTTTATATTTGACATTAGATGAAATATCGGAAGCAATATTAATTAAATTGCATGTTTTTAAAGTTTTTAATGAAAGAATTATTGATTCTGGATCTTTATTTAATTTTTTCTCAATTATTGCAAATTTTTTAGAATCAGATACTTCTAAATTAGTTGCTATTTGGAGATTGTTTTTTTCTGAAGATGCTAACACAGAAAAATTATATATAAGCATCATGATAAAAATAATTCTATAAAACATAATCAAATCTTAAATAATAATTTGTAATAAAGGCTCTATTAAAATAGAACCTTAAAAAAACACTAAGCTACATTTACTTTTTTAGAAATTATTCTTTCAGCAATTCTAGCTGCTTTACCTTTCAGATTTCTTAAATAATATAGTTTTGCACGACGTACAACACCATATTTCACAACTTCAATTGAATGAACTATAGGTGAATATAACATAAAACGTCTTTCAACACCTTCACCATGGCTCATTTTACGAACTAAAACAGAAGAGGTAACACCTCGATTTCTTCTTGCAATCACCACACCTTCGTAAGCTTGCAATCTTTCTGTAATTTTTTCTTTTCCATCTTTTTCAAATGATTTATCAATCAGTTTTACCATAATTTTTACAGTATCACCTGATTTAAAATCTGGAATTTTTTTATTTTCAGTTAATTTAACTATTTGAGCTTTTTCAAACTCTTGAATAATATTCATAATATTTCAAACTCCTTACATATTCAATAAATCAGCTCTACGAGCCATTGTAATTTCTCTAGATTGTTCCTGCTTCCATTCTCTAATTTTTTGATGATTACCTGATAATAAAACCTCAGGCACGCATCTGTCACGCCACTTAGCAGGCCTTGTATATAATGGACATTCAAGCATTCCAGCAAATTCACCATCTTGTTCAAATGATTCTGATAATAAACTATTAGTATTTTTTACTACACCGGGTAGAAGCCTTGTAACAACATCAAGAAGTACAAAAGCAGCAATTTCTCCGCCAGATAATATGTAATCACCTATGCTAATTTCTTGTATATTATATCCTTCAATTATTCTCTCGTCAATTCCTTCGAAACGACCACATAAAATTATTATATTTTTTTGCGTAATAATGTTACGTGCAAAATTTTGTGATAATAATTTCCCACGAGGTGAAGGGTAATAAATTATAGTTTCTGGTTTCTTCATTAATGCAAAATCCAATGCATCGCTCAACACATCTGGTCTCATAACTAAACCACAAGCACCTCCAAATTGTTCATCATCAACTTTTTTATGTTTCGTTATACCAAAGTCTTTAATATTAATAACATCATATGACCAAATATTTTTTCTCAATGCCTGACCAGCAAGGGAATATTGCAAAGGACCTGGAAAAATTTCTGGAAATAATGTTAAGATTGAAACATGAAATATATTCATTTACTTAAATTTTAATTGATTTTAAATTAATTATAGTTTATATATTATATTGATGCAATAATGTTGCAATAACAAATCTAAAATATTCATAATGTCGGGGCATAGCGCAGCCTGGTAGCGCATCTGGTTTGGGACCAGAGGGTCGGGAGTTCAAATCTCTCTGCCCCGACCAATCATTCTATATAAAATCACAACTAAATATTTCAATTTTCATAAAATCCTCTATTAGACCAGCTACAAACGAAACAAAAGAAATGAAAATTGTAGAAGAAGTAAAAATTAATATTGCTAAAAATCTAGATACAGAAGAAAATCTAGATACAGCAGAAAGTTTAGAAATAGAAGATGATATATCTTTTGCAGTAAGTTCAATTGAATATGATGGATTAGCTGCTTTAGGTGTTGTGACAGACGAAATGAATCAATTATAGTAAAATATCTACGAACCCAAGATAATATAATTATCCAAGATTCGTAATTAAAAAATAGTAACTTATAAAAATATAGGTAGATTTAATATTAAACCTATCTATATTAAAAATAAGTACCAGATACATGAAAAATAAATGATAATTCTTCAGCAATTTCTTTCAAATAATCAAAACGTCCAGATGCACCTTTATGTCCAGAATCCATATTAGTTTTTAATAATATCTTATTCTTTGCACTATTGAACACACGTAATTTTGCAATAAATTTTGCTGGTTCCCAATATCCAACTCTTGGATCAGAAATACCTGCTGTCATAAATACATTAGGATAATTTTGCGCTTTAATATTATCATAAGGTGAATAAGAACGTATATATTCAAAATATTCCACATTAGCAGGATTGCCCCATTCTTGAAATTCTCCAGGTGTAAGCGGCAATGTTTCATCAAGCATCGTATTTAACACATCAACAAAAGGCACATGAGCAACAGCTGCTTTAAATAATTCTGGATATTCATTAATAGCATAACCAATTAACATACCTCCGGCACTGCCACCTGATATTACTATTTTCCCTTTAGCTGTATAACCAAGATCTATTAAAGCTTTAGCTGAAGCTATAAAATCATCAAAACTATGTTTCTTTGTTAAAAATTTTGCAGATTCATACCAATTTTGTCCCAATTCACTTCCACCCCTGACATGTGCTATAGCATACACAAAACCACGATCTACAAGAGAAATAGCGCTACTTCTGAATGATACAGGAGTCGATATACCATATGATCCATAGCCATATAAATATAATGCATTAGTACCATCTTTTTGCATCATTGATTTTTTATACATTAATGTTACAGGAACTCTAACATCGCCACTAAGGATAAAAATTCGTTCAACAACATATTCTTCTGGTTTGAATCCACTTGGTATTTCATCTGTTTTTAATATTGATAGGTGACTCTTATCAAAATCATATTGATAGATAGTTCTTGGCATTGCAAGAGAAGAATAATCTATTCTTATATCATCTAGCTCAAAATTTGTAGAAAATGCATCTGCTTCAAATGCAATATCTGGAAACATTAAGAGTTTTTCTTCTCCTGTTTTAAAATGTTTGATTTGAATATAAGGAAGAGCATTTGCTTTATAATTAAGAATCAAATAATTCTCTGTAACATCAAAAGATGATAGATATTTATCTTTTTTCTCTGTTATATAGTCTTCTTTTGCTTTTTCATAATTTTCTACATTATCAATAGCAATTTTTGTTAATTTAAAATTCTCTGCCTGTTCATTAGTGCGAATATAAAAATAATCACCATGATGTTCAATATCATAAAAAATTTTATCTTTTGAAGGAATAGTAAGTTTGGATTCTACTAAATATTCGGCATTTATTGCTAAAGAATATATTTCATTCTGACTATGACCATTTTTATTTATAAATAAATAATCTCCACTAGCAGATTTGTTGATAGATAGTTGGTATAATGGATCATCTATTTTTAATATAATTTTATCATCTTGAATAGATTCACCTAATATATGAAATTTTACAGCATCCTGACGCAACGATTCATTGATACTTACATAGAAAAAACCTTTAAGATTTTTATGCCAAACAATATTACTAGCTACATTTTCAATTTCATCTATAAAATATTGATTATTTTTTAAATCATAAATTTTAATTGAATATTTTTCATCACCAGAAAAATCTACAGCATAGGACATCAAATTTTGATCTTCTGATATTGCTATAGTTCCTACATTGGTAAATTGTTTATCTAATGCTAGTAGATTTACATCAAGAATTATTTGTTCATTATTGTCTATATTAGATTCTTTTCTACAATAAATTGGATAGTCTTTGTCTTTTTCAGTTCGTGTATAATAATAATATTGTTTTCTTTTAATATAAGCAGAAATATCATCAAGTTTAATTCTTGCTTTTAATTCTTCAAATACTGTTGTTGTATAATATCTCATACCAGCAAAATAGGTTTTAGTAAATAGATTTTCACCATTTAAATATTCTATAATATCAGTATTTTCAACTTTATTAGGCCAAGCTGAATCACGCATCCAACTATAATCATCTTCAATTTTTTGTCCATGTATATTAACAACATGGGATATTTTTTTTGCAATAGGAGGAGTCACAGGTTTCTCATTCATTAATTTATATATTTGTGACAGACAATAGATTATTGCAATTGTTGCCACAGTTAAAATTATTTTATCACTTTTATTCATAATATTATTTTAATAGAAATTTTGCTGATATTGTTGCTGTTATTTTTTGTTGTTTTGGAGAGGAAACTGGAAGTGCTGCTTCTCCTAAGTCAGATTTTGTTGCTTTTAATGAACTAACATTATAAGTTTTCATATTATTGTCATATATATTATTATTATCAACATTAAGCTCAATTATTTGAGCTTGAGATTTACCAGTAAATTTAGCAAATTTTTCTGCTTTTGTCATTAATTTGTTAATTAAATTTTCTGTCAAACTATCTCTTGTTTTTTGTTCCAATTCAGAAGATATAGAATAATTAAGACTATTCATTAATAATCCAGTATTTTGTAATTCATGTGCAAATTTTAATACTGATTCATTAAATTTACTAGTTATTATAATTGATTGTGATCCTGTCCAAGATTCTTTCTTTTTTTTATCTTGATCATTAGAATAATTCTTATATACATAATATTGATCAGTTGATACTTCCAATTCTGGAATTTTTTTTGCCATTTTTAATATTTGCGACATTTTTTCATTAATATGATTTTGAACTTTTTGTGGATCATTACCTTCAAAATCAAATCTTAAATTTGCAGATAATATATCTTCTGTCACTTCTTGATAATCTGTAACGGATGTATTTAGATAAGTATTAGTTAATTTATTTTCTGACTTAGCAAAACTATTGTAAGATAAACTAATTACAGTAATAAATATAATAGTTATAAAACGCATAAAACACCTCTTAAATATTTATATATTTTAAATCATTAACTTGTTTATATTGCCAATGAGCTGCTTCTCCAAAAACAGCTAATTCATGCATTTGATCAGTTCTTATTTGCACTTCTATAGTATGACTAGTTTGAGATATAAAAGCAAGATGAATTGACTGATAGCCATTATTCTTAGGATTTTGTATAAAATCTCTAAATTTATTCGTTATTATGTTAAAATTCATATTCAAAATTTTTAAAACTTTGTAACATTCATCTTTTGATGATACTATAATTCTAATACCTATTATATCATGCATTTCATCAAAACATATGTTTTTTCTGTTCATTTTAATCCAAATTGAAAAAAGAGACTTAGTTCTTCCCGTAATATCCGTAATAATTTTATGTTGGCATAATATTGTTCTAATATGGTTAACTACATTATCTATTATTATAGCAGGGTCAGAATATGTATTTTTTATATTGCATAGAATTATATCCCTATGTTCTGGATATGTAGATGCAAAATAAATATCTTGCAATTCAGATATTTGTGTAAGATAAGCGTCTATCAATGATTTTTTATTTACTATTTTGCTTGATGATATTATTGGTAATGTCTCATATAGTAATTTTATTATATTTCCTACTAATGTTACTATTGATATATTTTTAGTCATATTAATAACCATCTATAATGATTTAACAATTATTGATGCACAATTCTATTAATTTCTCTCAATAAATTTTCAATTCCAAAATTTGTATGTGATGAAATTACAAAAATATTTCTTTTAGTAAAATCACTAAGTAGTTGTACTTTTATTTTAATTTCATCAGAATTTAATAAATCAATTTTATTGATGCATATAATTTCTATTTTATTTACTAAAACCATAGAATATGAATGTAATTCATGCTTTATTGTTTTATAATCACGCACTATATCATCACTACTGCCATCTATCAAGTGTAATAATATATTACAACGTTCAATATGTTTTAAAAATTTATCACCAAGACCATGACCTTGACTTGCTCCTTCTATCAGACCAGGAATATCAGCAATCACAAATTCCTGCTCATCGCAATAAACAACCCCAAGTATTGGTTTTAATGTAGTAAAAGGATAATCTGCAATTTTTGGTTTTGCTGCTGTAACTATTGATAGAAAAGTTGATTTTCCTGCATTTGGTAATCCTACAAGTCCAACATCAGATAATAATTTTAAATGTAATCTAATATATAGTTCTTCGCCAACTTCTCCTTCAGTTTTACGTCTTGGTGCTTGATTAATAGAGGATTTGAAATGGCTATTTCCAAGTCCTCCAGTTCCACCTTTTAATATTTCAAATGATTGTCCATTTTCTGTAAAATCAAATAATATACTATCATTATTCTCGTATAATATTTGAGTACCTACTGGTACATCAATAATCATATTTTTACCGGATTTACCATATTTGCATGCACCTTTACCCTGTTCCCCATTTTCTGCTTTAAAATGGCGTTTATATCTAAAGTCCAGTAAAGTATTTAAATTATTATTTGCTTTAAATATAATACTACCACCACGTCCTCCATCGCCACCGTCAGGACCACCTCTATCTACAAATTTTTCTCTTCGAAAACTAGCGCAACCATTGCCTCCATTACCAGCCTTTAAATATATTATAGCTTCATCAATAAATTGCATCTTATCCAAATCCTCAATATTTAATAATTTGGTAGATTATATCAAATTTTAATAAAATTTAGTATATTTTTTTAATTAAAATATTAATATTAGTAATATATTTTGCCACAAGACCAAAACACCATAATTGTAGAGTTTCTGTAATATCACTATTATAATTTTCTGCATGTTGATTATCAGAATAATGCGCTTTGAAAGCTTTAATAGCACCATCTTCATTACTAATATCATATCCAAAAATACTTAATAATTTCAAAATATCCTCTCTAGATTTAGGATAATCTATTGTAATTTTGTATTTTTGTCTTATATCTTCTTCTGTTCTTTCATCATAATCAAGCCATGCGCCAATACCAGCTTTATAAAAACTTTCCCATGGAAATAATGGACCAGTATCTTCTTTTCGTCCAGGCGCTATATCTGAGTGAGCTAGAATATTTTGTGGAAGAATATTATATTTATTTACTAAATATTTACAAAGTTCTATCGATGAGTTAATTTGTTCATTATCAAATTCACACCATTCTATCTTGCCTTGATTAGTTACAAATCCATGATTCACATGTTCAATACCGATGGAAGTATAATTTAAATTTTTTTCATTTCCCCATATACTTATTCCAGCATGCCACGCTCTTTTATCATCTGGAACAACATGTATTATTTTTCCAGCATCAAGAGATTGTTCCAATTCTGAAATTACATAATGAGCACTTACACGATTATTATCTTTATTAGCAGTAAATGTTGTTATAGTTTGAGGAAAATTAATTACAGTATAATGTAGTACTAAATATTTTATATTTTGTGAATTTCTATCGTCGTAATGGTTGCGATTATTTTCATCATCTGAAAATTTGTCTATTTCATAAACTTCGATAGAACTAGCATCTAGTATTTTTTCAGTAATTTTAATTCCTGTATTTGATTTAAAAACTCTAGGAAATACTTCACTTATATCTTTTGACATTTTAATATTCTCCAATCGTTAATCTATCTGTTTAACATAAAAATATTATTTAATAATAGGTTTCTTAGAATTTTTCTTTTTTTCTTTAGAATGATTGAATCTACCTATATTCTTTGCAAATTTTTGTAATACAGATAACTCAGTACCACAAGATTTTGTATATTCACTCACAATATTAATATTATTAGCAACATCAAATCCATATGTTGATACTTCTTGTATAATATTATTTTTATCAAACAAAATTTTAACAATTTTTTGATCAATTAAATTATCTGAAAACCAAGCTCGTTTTTCACTGAAGCGTTCAATATAATACCAAACATTTGCTGTATAATCAGGTATTATTGTTGGCGTACCTATTAAATTTTCTACATCAGACTTAGTTAATTTTGTATTTTGTAATTTTTCAATGTCACTCTCATCAAGATGTTTGCCATGAGATCTAATAGATTTACATCCACTTAATGATAAACAAAATATCAATATTAATATTTTAAACATATAGTTTTTCATAAATTTTATTTGTTAATTAGAAACATATAGATTTTAACCTTAAAATATAATATACTTCATTATTGATTTTAATAAATAGTTTTATATCATTTTTTAAATAAAATTTTAATTAGGGGAAGAACATGGCAGTTCCAAAAAAGAAAACATCTAAATCAAGACGAAATATGAGACGTTCACATTTAGCTCTTAAAACCATTAATGTCATAGTAGATAAAGATACAGGAGAATATAGATTACCTCATCAAATGTCTTCAAAAGATGGAACATATAATGGTCGTCAAATAGTTACACAAAAAATTATCAATGATGATGAGGATTTAGATTAATTAGAATTATAATTACCAATTAAATATTAATAAATTAGTTGGTAATTATTATTTATAATGTATTGCTACGAGCTCTCTTACAAGAAAGTTTTATTCATCAACTAAAGCTTTTTATTGCAATATTTAGACTTTTTTTATTTTTGATTATAGGTTAAAAATTTGATTAGAATGATAATTATTAGTATTCTTTAAAAGAAACAGTTCAAATATAATCAAATTAATCAGAAATATTAGAAGACCATACCCCCCTCAACTCCAAAGATTTTTGAAAATATTATATCAAATTTTGGTATAATTTTTTCTATAATAACATCATAATTCGTTTAGATTATATATTTATCTATATATATTTTCTATATTTATTTATAATAGATTATATAACATAACAAATATAAATTATGATTAAAGACTCTGATATAATATTTACAAATTTTATAATGAGAGAAAATATAGATATTACAAATTCTATGAAGCGTGGAGACTGGGATTTAACTCTCAATATAATATTAAAAGGTTCGGATTTTATTATAAATGAGGTAAAAAAATCTGGCTTAAGGGGAAGAGGTGGCGCTGGTTTTTCTACTGGTAGTAAATGGTCATTTATGCCAAAAAATTCTGAAATAAATTATATGATAATAAATGCTGACGAATCAGAACCAGGGACATGTAAGGATCGTGATATAATTAGGTTCGAGCCGCATAAAATAATTGAAGGTGCATTACTTGCAAGTATTGCCATTAATGCTCATATTTGTTACATCTATATTAGGGGGGAATTTTATAATGAAGCTATTATTTTACAAAAAGCTATAGATGAATCTTACGAAAATGGTTTTATTGGTAATAATGCATGTAATAGTGGATATAATTTGGAAATTTACCTTCATAGAGGCGCAGGTGCTTATATATGCGGAGAAGAAACAGCTTTACTTGAAAGTTTGGAAGGAAAAAAGGGTTTGCCAAGATTAAAGCCACCATTTCCAGCTAATTATGGATTATATGGTAAACCTACTACAATTAATAATATTGAATCAATTGCAGTTGTACCAACAATTTTAAGACGAGGTGCCGAATGGTTTGCAAATATAGGAAAAATAAATAATACAGGTACAAAAATTTTTTGTATTTCTGGTCATGTAAATAAACCTTGTGTGATAGAAGAAGAAATGGGAGTACCATTAAAAGAATTGATTGAGAATTATGCTGGAGGAGTGATAGGTGGTTGGAATAATTTAAAAGCTGTGATACCTGGTGGATCTTCTGTGCCTTTAATACCTAAATCAATATGTGATAACATATCTATGGATTTTGACAGCCTAAAAGAAGTTGGATCCGGACTTGGTACTGGAGCTATTATAGTTATGAATAATTCAACAGATATTATTGCTATTATTGCTCGTTTATCCAAATTTTATATGCATGAATCATGCGGTCAATGTACACCATGCAGAGAAGGTACTGGTTGGATGGCTCGTATTATGCAAAGATTTGTTACTGGTAATGCTAAAATTGATGAAATAGATGAACTTTATGAAATTACAAAACAGATAGAAGGTAAAACTATTTGCGCCCTTGGTGATGCTGCAGCTTGGCCAATTCAAGGTCTAATAAAGCATTTTAGGGCGGAAATAGAATCTAGAATTCTACAATATAATTGATTCTATTATTTGTTTTAAATTACTTAATGATTCTGCAATAGAATTATCAATATATTCAGATTTTTCAGTATTTTTTATAGATTGTATTTTATAGTTGTGAATATAATTTTTATATTCTTCTATTGTCTCATTAATTGAATTTTCACTTTTATTTTTTATGAACCATAAAATAGCAATTTTAATAATATTAATAATTTCTGTGAATATTGAGATTTTAATATTATGTTGTATGGTAGTATTTTCTATCTCATGCCATAATTTATCTATATTAAAGACCTTACAAATAATAATATAAGATTTGATTATTTCTATAATCGATGCATTAGTTTCAATCATTATATTATGTAATAATATTGGGCTTAATTGATTAATTAATTTATTTGTAATAATAGTTTTGATTATTTCATTTTTCAACTGATGATTTAATATTTCATTTAAAAAATCCTTTTGCATCAATAATGGAAAATAATCAATTAAATATTCATTATAATATTCTTCATCTAATATTTCCAAATCAGATAAATTATCAAATAGTGCAATTTTTCCATATGACAATATAATAGCAAGTTCTGGACGAGTAAGTCTTTTTTCTCTTCTATATAAATCGTCATTAGAGGATAAAAATTCTAATTCTCGATTTAGATAATTATTATTTTCTAAATAATCTATAAATCTACAAAACATATCTATTGTAAAAATCGATGAATTAGCCATTATATTGATAATTTGATTTTGCTTATAATTATCTTCTAAGACTAATTGTTCAATTTGATTTGTCATGGAGTTAAGTAGAATATTTCTTGTCTCTAATGTAATCTTGTTATTTTTAAGGCAATTATTTAATATAATTTTAATATTTACTTCGTGATCAGAACAACTAACACCTGCTGAATTATCTATAAAATCAGTATTTAATATTCCTCCATTTAAACTATATTCAATTCTACCAAGTTGTGAAACACCTAAATTTCCACCCTCTCCTATAATTTTAGCTCTTATATCAATAGCATTGCATCTTAAATTATCATTAGCCTTATCACAAATATTTAAGTTTGATTCATCTTTTGCTTTAATATATGTACCTATACCGCCATTCCATATTAAATCTATAGGCGCTTTTAAAATAGCTCTAATCAAATCATCTGGAGAGAGTTTAAGATCAGTAATCTTTAATAGATCTTGCATTTCTAAACTAATATTTATTGATTTAATATTACGCTCAAAAACGCCACCACCTTTGGATATTAAATTGTGATTATAATCAGACCAATTAGATGATGGTAAGTTAAATAAGCGCGCACGTTCATTATAACTAATAATATTGTCAGGATTTGGGTCAATAAAAATATGGCGATGATTAAAAGCTGCAACAAGCTTAATAGTTTTAGAACGTAACATTCCATTTCCAAATACATCGCCTGACATATCACCTATTCCTACAACTCTAATATAATCAAGATATGGATCAATATTTATTGAATTGAAATGATTTATTACTGAAATCCAAGCTCCTTTTGATGTAATAGCCATTTTTTTATGATCATAGCCAGCAGATCCACCGGAAGCAAAAGCATCTCCAAGCCAAAAATTATATTCAAGAGATATAGAATTTGCATAATCTGAAAAAGATGCCGTACCTTTATCTGCTGCTACAACAAGATATGGATCAAATTTATCATAACAAATAATATTTGGATGATAATTGACACCATCAATAATATTATCAGTAATATCTAACATACCTCTTAGAAAATTTTTATATGATTCAATAATTTTTGTATTATATTCTTCCTTAGACATATTATTATGGCTAATACGCACAAAAAAACCACCTTTAGCACCAGTTGGTACAATTATACTATTTTTTGTCACTTGAGCCTTCATTAGTCCAAGTACTTCTGTCCTATAATCATGCTCCCTATCAGACCAACGTAATCCTCCTCTTGAAATTTTACCAAAACGTAAATGAATTGCTTCAAATTCTGAGGAATATACAAATATTTCAGCAAATGGAACTGGTTTTGGTATATTTGATATTAATGATGAATTTATTTTAAAGGAAATATATAGTTGATTTTTTAAGTTGTTATAATAATTAGTACGAGTTATTGCGCATATAGTATTATATATTGATGTTAAGACTTTATCTTCAATATTATTTGTAATAGATAATAGATAATACTTAATTTCTACGTGAAGATTTTCGATATAGTTGTAATCTCGTTTTATATTTATATCAAATAATGCATGAAATAATGATATTATTTTTTGAATCAATTGGCCATATTTTAGTAATATTGTTTGTACAAGTAATTTATCATACGTGATATTGACCTGTATTATATATGATGCAATTGCTTTAATTAAATTAATTTCTTGCCATTTTAATCCTGATATGGTACCAAGTTTATTTAAAATATCATTTGATAATAGTCCTTGATTTATTCTATATAAAATTTCTTCTATATTATCTTCTATTATGAATTCTGAATTATCAATTATTAAATCAAATTTATATATCCATGATTGATCAAAATCTGTTGATTTACTTACAATAAAGCTTTGTTCTTCAATAGCTGTAAAATCTAAATTTTCAATTAAAGGTAATATAGAAGATAGTGATAGTTTTTTGCCTATATTATAGAATCTTAATTCAAATATTTGATCTGTTACTTTAGTTAGTCTTGAGATAATGCTATTTTGTATAGATGATTTAGATAAATATTCATAATCTATAAGCGCGATATCTGGAGTAAATTTATTTTTATAATCAAAAGAAAATAAATTTGCAAAATAATTTAATTGTAGTCCTGCATTATATTCACCAATTTTTTTAGCTAAGGATTTATATAAATCATCTATCCAGGATCTTGAAATATTGTCTAGATCACCCTCTATTTGTTCAACATCTATTTCAATCCCTTGTTCTAATTTTAATGTTATAAATAAATATGATATATTTGGTAATAATGGTGTTAAATTGCTTGAAATAATTTCAGTTAAAAATTTTTCAGTGATATATAAATCTATATCATGATGAGTTGTAGAATTGAGTCTTGTATTTGGTAATACAATAATAATATTAACGAAATTACCAGACCAATCTTGTTGCATGAATAATTTTAATTTTTTACTCATCATTGCTGATAATATATAATAAGACATACAATATAAGTCACCCTGATCTATTTGAATTAATGAATCTTTTGGAAGTGATTCTATAATGTTACAAAGATTTTTATAATTATATGTTCCTTCTAAAAATTTAGATTTGTTTATTACGAATTGTAATTTTTCTCTCAATATAGGAATATTTTTAATAGACTGGTTTTTGACATTTGAGCTATAAAGACCAAATATAATAATTCCATCTGTATAGATATTATTCTCATCAATATGTTTAACTAATATATAATCAACTAAATTATCTTTATGTACAAGTGATATAGCATTTAATTTTCCAAGTATGATTTGTTGATCCAGATATAGTTCATTTGTTGAATATTTTATAATATCTTTAATTTCTTTATAACAATTATGCCATATAGTTTTAGCACCTAATTCTTCAATAATAACTTGATTAGTTACTTTAAAATTTAAAATTCCTAAGAATGTAAAATTGTCTTGTGTAAGCCATTGCAAAAATTCATTTGTTTCATTTAGATGATTTTGTTCTTTTGTTATGATATAAGGTATTTTTTTCCAAATTTCATATGTAGATTCTACTTGTTGTAAATTTGTTACTATTTCATTATGTAAAAATTTTATCTCTGCATCATTAAAATTTCCATATATTACTATATGTACAAAAGATTCAGCAATATTACTATTTTCTTCTATTTTCAGTAATTCTCCATGTTCATTACGAACTACATGCATGACTGGATGCATAATAAATTTTGTCTTAATAGCTAATCTAGATAATAGACAAATTATAGAATCAACTATAAATGATTTATTATTTTGAATTATCATAATATCAATAGCATTGTTACCATTAATTAGACTATTAGTAATATGAATTTTATTAGTTTCTTTTTTTCTATATTTAAAAAATTCAAAAGATTGATTCATTAAATTAAAGAATATATCTTGATTATTTTCAAAATCATAATCAATAGGTATGTATGATAAGAAATTATGAGCAAAATTGAGATATAAAGGATCTGTGATATTAGATTTTATTAATTTCTCAATATGATATTTATAATTTGGAACTGAACATGTAAGTCTACTTAAAGATAATGAAAATATTTTTTCTTGCATATATTTATCTAATAATGAAATTATATATAAAATTATAATTGATTATATTAGAATGATTACATTGAAGCAACAAATTACAGTTAAATATCAACTCTAATTAAAAATATCTTGATAAATATTATCTTGTTACTATATTAGTAGAAAATATCATACAAGACTATTGCAACTTCAGCTAGTATGAAATATTCGAATTATTTACTTGCTGCATATTTATAATCTTTATTAATTTGTTGTATATTTAGAAGTATATCGCTATATATGAAGAGAAAATAAAAAATATTTAAGTAAATTAATCAATATTATTTGATTTTTTTGCTTCGTGAGTTTATACCTACTGTAACTTAAGTTAACAAATAAAGATAATAGCGTATATATTTTAAAAAATTATGTTAAAAATATGCGTTAATTAATTTTAAAATAATTAATAGTTTAATATGAAAAATAATATTGATTTTAAAATCCAAAAGGATAATCCACTTGTTGAAACTATAAAAAAATGTAAACCTATTTTAATTACAGTATTTTGGATTACATGCGCTGTTAATTTAGCATTACTGATTACAATGTTCTATTCATATCAGGTTATTAATAGGGTTTTGGGTAGTGGTAATTTAAATACTCTGCTTTGGCTTTCTATGATTATGACATTTGTTTATGCAATTTATGCATTATTACAAATAGCTAGATCCTATACTCTAATTAAAGTTGGTGAATGGATAGACATACATTTATCTCCAATTGTTCTTGGCAGGTCAATCTCTTCGTCAGCAGCAAGAGCTAATCTTAGATCAAGTCAATTGCTTCGTGATCTTCAAACAGTTAAAACTTTTTTAACAAGTACTGGTATTAATACTTTGTTTGATGCTCCATGGAGTTTAATTTATATTGTAATTATTTTTCTTATACATCCATCAATAGGTTTTTTAACTGTTGGAGGTGGTATTATTATAGTTATATTTGCTTTATTCAATGCTATAGCTACAAATAAAACTTTAGGAGAATCTACAGAATTTGGTATTAAAGCCATGGTTCAGTCTGATATAGCTAACAGAAATGCTGAAGTTATTGAAGCTATGGGTATGATTAAGAATGTTACAAAAAATTGGAACCAATTTAATATGGCCTCTCTTGATAAACAATCTATAGCTAGTTATCGTAACGGTGTCATTTCAAATTTCTCAAGATATATAAGAAATATCATGTCAATGGCTGTAACAGGAATTAGTGCTTATTTGATTGTTGTTACTGGTGGAAGAGACATGAATACAGGAGGCATGATTATGGCATCAATAATGGTAGGTAGAGCATTAGCACCATTTGATAATGCAATTGAGATGTGGAAAAGTATGAGCTCTGCCATGAAGTCATATAAAAGCCTTAATGAGATGTTTAACCAAAGTTCTCCTAGAGAAGAATCAATGATAATTCCAACTACAGATGGACTTGTAACATTAGAGAATATTTATTATGCGAAACCATCACAAAGAGCTATTCCAATGGGAGGTACTCCTGAATATATTTTAAAAGGAGTGTCATTTGCAATACAACCAGGTGAAGTACTTGGAATTATAGGACCGTCTGCTAGTGGAAAATCTACTTTAGCTAAAATTATCATGGGTATATGGGAAGCTTCTTCTGGGTCAGCAAGACTTGATGGAGCAGAGATATATAATTGGAATAGAGAAAATTTTGGTACTCATGTTGGATATTTACCTCAAGGAATAGAATTATTTAGTGGTACGATAAAACAGAATATTGCAAGAATGTCTGATGAAATAGATCCTTCGAAAGTTATTGAAGCTGCTAAAATGGTTGATGCTCATGAAATGATACTGAAATTACCAGAAGGTTATGAAACTGATATTGGTGTTGGTGGCGCAAATCTCTCTGGAGGTCAAAGACAAAGAGTTGGTTTAGCTAGAGCATTCTATGGTAATCCTAAATTAATATTACTTGATGAACCAAATTCTAACTTAGATGAGCTTGGAGAAAATGCTCTTGCAAAAGCAATAAAACATGCTAAAGAAGAAAATATAACAGTTGTAGTGATAGCTCATAGACCAGCAATATTATCTGTAGTAGATAAAATATTATTGCTACAAAATGGAGCCGTGGCAGCGCATGGTTCTAGAGAAGAGATACAGACTAGATTAAAATTGCTTAAATCTGGTTCAATTGTGTAAATAATTATAAAGAAGTAGTGAAATATGACTGATGATCAAAATAATAAACAGAATATCTCTATAGAACAATTGAAACAGCTTATGGCGCTGCAACAATCTATGCAAGGTAAACTAGGTGGATCCATGCCGCAAAATGGACTGCAGCAAAAATCATCTGTAAAGAAAAGAATGATTCATTCTATTACTAATATAGTTAATCATTCTATTCATGGTATGGATAGTTTTATAAAATTTGTTATCAAAAAACATGATGACCATAGAAGTGAAGTTGCGCAACGAGCTAGGCCTCCAATTTTGTTTGCTTTATATGTAACATTTTTCTTTCTTGGAGTATGTGGTATGTGGGCAAGTTTTGCTCCATTAGATAGCGCATCTGTTGCTGTTGGTGTATTAATACCAAATAGTAATAGGAAAGTTATTCAGCATAAAGAAGGTGGTATAATTAGTAAAATTTGTGTAAAAGAAGGCGATAAAGTATTGACAGGTGATCCTTTGTTAGAACTTCAAGATTCTCAAATAAAAGCTAATTATGCAATTACATTAAATCAATATTTACTAGCATTGGCAAATGAAAGTCGCTTAATTGCAGAGAAAGATAATTTGAGTACAATAATTTTTTCTGAATTTTTATTAAGTTTTAAACAAGAGCCATGGGTAACTACAATTTTAGAAAATCAAGAAAATTTATTTAAAACACGAAAAGAAGTTTTTGAGGCAGAAATAAAACAATCAGAAGAAATAATAATATCTACAAAAGCTAGAAAAGAATATGCTAAAAAGAATTTGGAATTTACAGATTCTAGAGTAAAAACCTATGAAAAACTAGATAAGGAAGGTTATGTTAAAAAATCAGATCTTATGGATCTTAAAAATAGATATGCTCAAGCCAAAGCTAGTATAGCTGAGGCTGATGCAGACGTAGCCAAATATAATATAGAAATATTGAAAATCAGAAGTAAACAGATAAGCACTATTTTACAAGAGTTAAAAGAAACTCAAATTCATGTATCAGAATTTAAAGAAAAATATAATTCCGCTTCTGATTTATTATCAAGAGTCATTATTAGATCACCCGTTGACGGTATTGTAAATTCAATAAATTTTCATACTATTGGAGGTGTTATACATGGGCCAGAAAAAATCATGGAAATTGCTCCGACAAATGATTATTTAATAATAGAAGCTAAAGTTCCTTCTAGAAATATAGACTCTGTTGTTGAAGGTTTACCTGTTAATGTACGCTTTAGCGCATTTAATTCAAGATCATTGCCAACTTTTATAGGTAAAGTTACAAGACTTTCTCACGATATAGTTCAAGAAAAAAATCCTGGATATGGTCCTCAAGAAAGTCACTATATTGCCAGAATAGAAGTTGATATGAATGAAGTTGATAAAACTTTAAAACAATTAAATTTAGAACTTCATCCAGGTATGCAAGCAGAAGTACAAATTATCACAGGAACAAGAACTATGCTTAAATATTTACTTGATCCTTTAAAAAAGAGTATGTCTGATTCATTCAAAGAAAAGTAAAATTTAATTTATATGAAGGACTTAAAAATTAATTTAAGTATTTCCTCAAAATATTATAAAATGATTCTAGATAAATTAAAATCGCAAGGAGGAAATGCTAGATTAGTTGGAGGTGTAGTTCGAGATGCGATATTAAATATATCAACTCATGATATAGACATTGCAACGACATTATTACCAGAACAAGTAGAGATTACTTTATCAGATTTACCAAAAATTAAAATCATTAATCATGCCAAAAAATTTGGCACTATATTTATTAGATATGAAGATGAACATTTTGAAATCACAACATTACGTAACGATATTCAAACAGATGGAAGACGTGCTATCGTATCATTTACTGAGGATTTTGAAATAGATGCATCACGTCGGGATTTTACAGTAAATGCTTTAAGTTATTGTCCATTTGAAAATAAAATTTATGATTATTTTAATGGAATGAATCATTTAAATGATAGAAAAATAATATTTATAGGCGATCCTCATAAACGAATTCAAGAAGATTTTTTACGCATTTTACGTTTTTTTAGATTTTCATCAACTTATGCTAAGATTATTGATCAAAATGGAGTTAAGGCATGTTTTGATTTAAAAGAAGGGCTAAAAATTTTATCCAAAGAACGTATAAAAATTGAAATGGATAAAATAATAAATTCTCAAAATGTTAATATTTTAGAAATAATGAAGCAAAATTCTATATTAGAAATCTTATATAATTATCCTTTTGATCTAGAATATATAAGAGAATTTTATGAATTAATAAAAAATTTTTCAATAAAATTTGATAATAATTATAAATATATAATATATGGATTAATATTTTATAAATATAATTATAGTCAAGAATATTTTTTAGAATTAAAATTTACAAAAAAAGATACTAAAATCTTATATCAAATAATAATTACAATAAAAGAAATAATATATAGTGAAAATTTTTTTTATAATAATATTTGGTTTGAACAGCAAGATTTTTTTCAATATTTTGTTATTATTGCTATTTTATTCAAAAAAATAAATATAGATTCAGCAAAAAAAATAATAAGTAAATATAAAAATCTATCTTTACCGATATTTCCTATTAGCGCAAAAGACTTATTAGAATTTAAACAATATGATTGTTTAAAACAAATCGGTAAAGATTTAGAATTTTTAAAAAATATATGGATTCAAAGCGACTTCTATTTAAATAAAGAAGCGCTATTGAATATGATTAATTAAAATATTTACGTTCTGTAACTATTGGTTCAGAATTAGTAACAGCTGGTTTATTCCATTTTTTAGCAGTTTCACGTGGAGCAGGAGTAGCAGTTACCTGAGTCTGATTTTTTTGTTGTACTTCATCAGATTCTGGTTTGTCTATAGTATCTTTAATACTTAACTTAGCCCTGCCTTTATTATCAAAACTAACTAATTTGACTTTAACAATATCACCTTCTTTTAATATTGAATGCACAGATTCAATACGTTCATGTGCAATTTCGCTAATATGTACAAAACCATCACGATTACCAATATAATTTATAAAGGCGCCTGATTCTATTATTTTTACCACAGGACCTTTAAATATTCCGCCAACTTCAGGCTCAAATGCGATAGATTTTACTCTATCTACAGCATCATTTAATTTATCTCTCCCAATAGCAGAAATAGTAACAATACCATCATCACTAATGTCAATTTTACTTGATGTAGTATCACATATTTCTCTAATTATTTTACCACCAGGTCCTATAATATCTCTTATCTTATCTTTATCTATTTTAAAGCTAATTATAGAAGGAGCATATGGACTAATTTCAAGCTTAGAACTCGAAATTGTTTTGCTCATTTCATTTAATATATGAAGACGGCCTTTTTTTGCTTGATCTAAAGCTTTAGCCATAATATCTAAATTAATACCTTTAACTTTAATGTCCATTTGTAAAGCTGTGATTCCAGTCTTTGTTCCAGCTACTTTAAAGTCCATATCGCCTAAATGATCTTCATCACCTATAATGTCTGATAAAATACAATATTTGTCTTTTTCCATTATAAGGCCCATTGCAATGCCGGCTACTGCTTCTTTTATAGGAACACCTGCATCCATAAGTGCCATTGAAGCACCACAAACTGTAGCCATTGAAGATGAACCATTTGATTCTGTAATTTCAGAAACTATTCTAATAGAATAAGGAAATGGTTCTAATAAACATTTTATAGCTCGCCAAGCAAGTTTCCCATGTCCTATTTCCCTACGCCCAGGTGCTCTAACAGGTGTAGTCTCACCAACAGAATAAGGAGGGAATATATAGTTCAACATGAAATTTTCTTTATATTCACCATCTAAAGAATCAACAATTTGCTCGTCAGAATTTGTTCCAAGTGTTGCTACAACTAAACTTTGAGTTTCACCCCTTGTGAATAAAGCCGAACCATGTGTTCTTGGTAATATAGCAATTTCAGTTTCAATTGGTCTAATAGATACTAAATCTCTTCCATCTATACGTTTATGATTATGTAATATGTCATAACGCAATACGTCAGATGTAACAATTTTTAATGCCATATGTAGTTGCAATGCATTTAATGAACCATTGGCAATATCTTTAGCAAAATATTCTAAAATTTTTACTTCGACATTATGTAGTGCTATGTTTCTTAACTGTTTCTCTTTAATTGCAAAAGCAGTTTTAATATCATCACTAATAATATTTTCTATTTTTTTCTTTAATTCTTCTGGATATAGATCGCTAACTTCTATTTGAGATTTTCCAGCTTCTTGTTTTAGTTCTTCAATTATTGTGATAATTGGAATAAATGCTTCCTGACCAAATTTTAAAGCATTTAACATATCAGATTCTGAAAGCAAGTTAGCTTCAGATTCTACCATCATAATTGAATCTTTTGTTCCTGCTACAACAAGTTCTAATATACTATTTTTTAATTCTTCACATGATGGATTAAGTATAAATTTTCCATCAATCATACCTACCTTGCTAGCGGCAATGATTGATTCATAAGGAGCACCAGATAGTGCTAGTGCTGCTGAAGCACCAATTATAGCTAATATCTCAGTACATGTTGTTGGATCAAATGATAAAACTGTACATATAACTTGAGTTTCATTTACAAAAGATTTATGAAATAATGGTCTTATTGGTCTATCAATTAAACGTGAAACTAATGTCTCTCTCTCTGATGCTCTACCTTCGCGTTTAACAAAACCGCTTGGAATTTTTCCAACAGCAAAAGCCATTTCTTTATAATGAACAGTTAAAGGAAAAAAATCTATGCCTTCCTTTGCTTCTTTTGCACAAACAGCTGTGCATAATAATATAGTATCTCCCATCTTTACAACAACAGCACCATCCGCTTGCCTAGCGATTTTACCAGTAGACAATTCTAGAATTTTACCATTTAATTCTAGAGTTTTTTTTATTTCTTTAAACATTAACTTCTCTTTTTAAAATTCTTATACTTGTGTTATATTTGCATCAGTAAAAACACAGTATATATAATTCTAACATTCTTAATTACTTTAGTCAAAATAATAATATTAATTTATAGTTTAGATCATTTTTACTAAATGATAAAAAATAATATATTTAATTAATAAATTATATTATAGTTTAATTATGTAAGTTAATTTTATTTTTAATAATGATAATCTTATGAAATCTAAAACCAATAATGATTTAAAGTCTAATAGTCTAATGGAAGCTAAAGTAAAAGTTGATAATAATAACAAAAATGCATTTGAATATGTTAATCTTTCTAATGACAAAGAAGATAAAATAGTTAATGATGATTCAAAATATCATAAAAAAATAGGTTCTAGAGTAAGAGTTGATAATTTGATTAATATCAATAGTAGAAATCCATTTGAATATTTTCCTATTGTTACTGATAAAGAAGAGGATGTTAAAAATATAGGACACAACCCCTTGCGTGCATTTGATGATTCAGATTTATATTTTCGTGAAAAAAAAGAGGATAAAAAACAATTATTGTCATCGGAAACAAGAACTAAAGATGATTTAGACCTTGAATTACAGGAACGATTGAATCCTTCAGATGTATATGTGCCTGAATTAAAAAAACAATCAAAATTTGCTTATTATTTATTATATCCATTTAAAAAAATTTTTAGTTTTTTATCATTTCTTGTTAATACAAAAATTGGTAAATTTTTAACTAATCCATTTTTACTATCAATTATTGCAGCAGGACTGATAATAGCGGCATTTCTAACTCCAGTTGGTCCATTCTTAATGCTTGGAATAGCGGCTTCTGTACTTACAGTTAATATTATAACAAATATAAAACCAGTTATTGCAGGTTTGACAGTAATTTATCAAAAACTTATCGCACCATTATTAGAAACAAGATTAGGAAAAATACTAACAAGTAAGTTAGCTATTGCTATATATTCCGTTGCTTTAATAGGAGCAACATTTTTAACACCTGTTGGACCTATTGTTGCAACAGCTGCTTTTTTCTCACTTGGTGCTGTAGCAGTTGGTTTAATTGTAAATATATATAAAACCTGGAGAATGGAAAATCTAAAAAAAGAACATAATCTTTGTGTAAAAAATAAATGTCTTCGTAATAGGCAGAATGAAATTTTAAAAAAATATCCAGATTTAGATGTTATTTTAACAAAAATTTTACATATTCAAAGAAATAATAATCCTCAGACAAAATATATAGTAGGTACATTAAATAAGGTCTCAGATACTACTATAAAAACTATTTTTATTCAAATTCTTAATTTTGCTGCAAAATTACATACATTTATTGCAGGGGCAGCAGCTATTGCTGGAACATTAAGCCATGGCAATATAGCGCCATTGATTAATGCAATTCAGCAAGGTGCAACATTGAGTGGATCTCTTGTTGGGACTGTTCATGGTGAATATTCAGATTCAAAAATCTCAGATAGTTTTAAAACATCAATTAATAAGATTTAATGCAGATTATGAACTAAAACAATATAAGAATATTACTGAATTAAAATCAAATGTTAGAGCACAAAATATTCAAACACTTGCATTAGAGCAATTGGTTAATGACGAAAATTATTCAAATATGAAACCAATTGAAAAACAAGCTAAATATTTAGAAATTTATAAAGAAATTGATGAACGTACAAAAAATATAACAAAAAAAACATTATTATTGAAGTTATTTAAACCTATTAAAATAATTCCTACAGCGTTGAATCCATTTTATAAAGCACCAACTATGGAACATATAGATAAAGTTAATGCTACAACTCAATTACAAAAACCATTAAATATTCGAAATATACGATTATCAGAGGATATGAGCACTAAGATTGAAAATTTGCCAAAAGGACCATTACCAAAAGGTAATATTCAAAGAGGAAATGTTGGAAAAAGTATGGAAATTTAATTAATTATGGTGTTTTTTATATTTTTGATCTTGTATTTTATAAAAAAATGTTAGATACTCAACTTATGCATGCTTGAACATAAGAAGATATTAGTATATAAAATACTATGCTCATAGTTAGAGCAACTAAATCAAACGAAATTTTCTAGAGTTAGAATATATGTATACATATAATGCAATATACTATAAAAATAATTTAAAGGCGATAAATATTAATCTAATTATTGTATTATTTTTTTGTTTTGTTGCATTTACATCATATTCTATAAATCAATATTTTACTAAAGCCATAAATTTGAATTTTTCTCTTTTAGAAACAAATCAATTAGAGCAAATAGAAGAAGAATTTGAGCCGTCTTTAAAATTTATATCAAAAAATATTAGTGTAAAGAAAAATGATAATTTTTTTTCCATATTAAAATCAGAAAAACTACAACAAAAAGATATTGAGGAAATAATTAAAATATTAAAAAATAACAAAGCTGAATCAATGTTAAAAATTGGTCAAAATATAATTTTTGATTATGGAATTAAGATTATTGACAATGAAGATTCAGAATTATCATCCGAACAATATATATTGAATAAAATTACTATTAAAAATAAACTTAAATCTCTAATAATTATTAGACAAAATGATAATTTCATTGCTGAAAATATTGACATTCCACTTACCAAATCGTTTAATAAGACTACCATAATTATTAAAAAGAATTTTGTTTCTTCACTAAAAAGTCTTGGATTAAATAGCCATGACGTTATAAATATAATCAATGCCTATAGTCATCAGATAGATTTTGAGCGTCAAATTAAATCAGGTGATGTAATATCTTTTATATCAGAAAAATTTACTACAAAAGATGGAGAATTTTCACATTTTGGTAAGATTCTTTATGTATCTCTTGGTTCTTCTGGTAAGGAATATAATATATATAATTACTCTCCTGAGAAAAATCTTAACTCAATATTTTTTTCCGAAGATGGAAAGAGTGCAAAAAGAAGTTTATTAAAAACACCGATAAAATCTTCACGAATTTCATCACATTATGGTAATCGCAAGCATCCTACACTTGGATTTACTAAAATGCATAAGGGTGTAGATTTTGCTGCTCCAACAGGAACTCCAATTGCCTCAGCAGGCAATGGCGTTATTAGTGATATGGGGTGGAAACCATGCTATGGTAACTTTGTACAAATTAAACATAGCGGTACATTGTCTACTTTATATGCACATGCTTCAAAATTTGCAAAAAATATAAAAATAGGTGAAAAAATAAAACAAGGACAGATTATAGCATTTGTTGGGGCAACAGGACGTGCTACAGGTCCACATTTACATTTTGAAGTTAAAATTAATGGGAAAAATGTTAATCCATCAACAATCAAAACTACACCAGATATAGAATTATCTAATAAAAATCTTGTCAAATTTGCTCAATTTAAAAATGAAATAAAAAATTTGAAAAATAAATTAGAGAAAGAAACAAAATTAGCAAAATTATAACAATTTGTATAATAGTGAGAGCTAATTTATGTTGCAATTTAAGAAATATTGGAAAGATTTTTACAAACATATTGTTTGGATTATTATATTAATAATATTTGATCAATCTACCAAATATTGGTGTATTACAAATCTTATAAATAAAGTTGAATTTAAAATAGAAATTACTAAATTTTTAGATTTTGCTTATAGTTGGAATTATGGTATTAGCTTTGGTTTGTTAAAAGGATATTATCAATATAGTAATATTGCTTTTTTAATTATAAATAGTTTAATAGTTTTATATTTATTTTATGTTTTATTTAAAATTAATGATAGATATAGTATAGCTGGATATAGATTAATTATTGGAGGAGCAATTGGTAATTTAATTGATCGCTATGCTAGAGGAGCTGTATTTGATTTTATATATTTACATTATAAAGATTATCATTTTCCAATATTTAATTTAGCAGATAGTTTTATATCAATTGGGGCTATATTTTTACTGTTTCACTTCTTAGATAAAAAATATTGAACAAAAACAAAATGCTAGATATGATGTTATTGTTAAATTAAAAATATTATTAATTCACAGGAGTTATAAAAAGTGCGTATATTGCTTTATATCTTTTTATTAGTAACTATGACTGCATGTAACAATAAAATGAAGCATAAGATTGGTATAATTGAAAATATGCCAGATGAAAATCTGGTTACTAAAGTAAAGCCTTTAATAATGCCTCCACATTATAATTTACCTGAGGCTACAAAATGATAATCAATTATAATATATAGTAAAAATTATGAGACCTTCAAAAAGACAAAATAATGCTCTTAGAAATATATCAATTGAAACATCTAATATAATCAATGCAGAAGGTTCTTGCTTAATAAAATGCGGCAATACACATATAATATGTACTGTTACATTAGATAATAATGTACCTCATTTTTTGCGTAATACTGGCAAAGGATGGATTACAGCTGAATATGGAATGTTGCCAGTTTCAAGTAATCCACGTATTAAACGAGAAGCCTCTATTGGTAAACAAAGTGGGAGAACACAAGAAATTCAAAGATTGATAGGAAGGTCGCTTAGAGCATCAATGGATTTAAATATTCTTGGTGAAAAACAACTATATATTGATTGCGATGTAATAAACGCAGATGGTGGAACCAGAACTACAAGTATCACAGGTAGCTATGTGGCTTTACATTTAGCTATTAGTTCTTTACTAAAGAAAAAAATATTAAAAACCAATCCAATTTTAAGACAAATTGCTGCTATTTCATGCGGTATATATAAAAATAATGCTGTTGTAGATTTGGATTATTCAGAAGATAGTAATGCTGATGTTGATGCAAATTTTGTGTTTGCTTCAGATGGTAGTTTAATAGAAGTACAGACAACAGCAGAAAATAAACCTTTTTCTGAAGAACAATTTAATGATATGCTAAAATTGGCTAAACAATCTATGGGTAAAATTTTTAAAATTCAAAATGAAATATTATTAGGAATTTAAATGTTTAAGTAGTCTGAGAATTTTTCAGACTACTAAATATAAATTTTATAAAATAAATTTACTTAAATCCACATTTTTTACAAGTTCTGACAATTGCTTATCAACAAAAATCTCATTTATAATAATTTTATTTTCTTTCATATCGCTTGCATTAAAACTAATTTCTTCTAATAGTTTTTCCATTACAGCATGTAAACGTCTTGCTCCTATATTATCTACTTCTCTGTTAATAGATATAGCATAATCAGCAATTTTAGCTATTGCATCAGTTGTGAACTCTAATTCAATATTTTCTGTATCCATGAGAGCCTTATATTGTTTTATAAGACTAGCTTCTGGTTCTAACAATATTCTGATCATATCTTCTTTAGTTAAATTCAAAAGCTCCACTCTAATAGGAAGTCGCCCTTGAAGTTCTGGTAATAAATCAGATGGTTTTGCAACATGAAAAGCACCAGATGCTATAAATAAAATATGATCAGTTGAAACATTGCCATATCTAGTAGTAACAACTGTACCTTCAATTATAGGTAATAAATCTCGTTGCACGCCTTGTCTGCTTATATCAGAATTTCTTGATTCATTAGATGAAACTACTTTATCTATCTCATCAATAAATACTATAGCATTATTTTCTACGAGTTTAAGCGCTTTTGCTGTAATGTGTTCGTGATCTATTAATTTTTCTGATTCATCAACAGTTAATATTTTTAATGCTTCTTTAATAGTAATTTTTTTAATTTTGTTTTTATTTTGTGAGAGAGCTTTACCAAGCATTTCTCCAATATTTAAAATACCAAATACACCACTAGCTCCAGCTACTCCAGGAAAATCCATATTATTATTGGCTGATTTATTAATTTCTGGAATGAATATTTCTATTTCTACATCATCCATTGTCTTTTTTAGTATTTTATTTTTAAAGCTCTTTCGTGTTTCTTGGGAAGAATTAGGACCTGCTAATACATCTAATATTTTTTCTATAGCAAGATCTTCAGCCGCTTGTTTAACTTCAGTATGAGCTATAATTTTTTGATCATTTACAGCAATGGTCATTAAATCTCTGATTATTGATTCTACATCACGTCCAACATACCCAACTTCTGTAAATTTTGTTGCTTCAACCTTAATGAAAGGTGATGATGTAAGTTTTGCTAATCTTCTTGCTATTTCAGTTTTTCCAACACCTGTAGAACCTATCATAAGTATATTTTTAGGCATTACTTCGCTACGTAGAGGCTCCTCTATTGCCTGACGTCTATATCTATTACGCAGTGCTATTGCTACAGCTCTTTTTGCGTTATTTTGACCAATAATAAATCTATCTAATTCTGCAACAATTTGTGCTGGCGTAAGACTATCAAGGTATTTTTTAGATTTTTTTTTCATAGTAATTTAACTCTTTCTATAATAATATTATGATTTGAATATACACATATATCTGCAGCAATATTCATTGCTTTTATAGCTATTTCTTCTGCAGACAGGGTATTTTCAGTAGACATTATGCCTCTTGCTGCAGATAATGCATAAAAACCTCCTGAACCAATAGATGCTATATTATTTTCTGGTTCTAAAACATCACCATTACCTGTAATGATAAGAATATTATCTTTATCTGCAACAATCATCATTGCTTCTAATTTACGTAAATATTTATCACCTCTCCAATCTTTTGCAAGTTCTACAGAACTTCGTACTAAATTATTTTCATATTTTTCTAATTTACCTTCAAGTTTTTCAAATAATGTTAGTGCATCAGCAGTAGAACCAGCAAAGCCTGCAACTATTTTATTATCAAGCATTGTTCGAAGTTTTCGAGCTGTAGATTTAAGTACATTATTTCCAAATGATACCTGCCCATCAGCTGCTATTACTATTTCTGTTCCTTTTTTTAAACATAATATTGTTGTACCATGTAAGGTGATATTTTTAGATTGATCTGACATAATTTTCTATAATTTAAATTATATTAAGTTAAAATTTAAACATAAGCACTTATTGTGTAAGTTACAAGTTCTAGTATTATAATAAATTATATATTTAATTAGAATGTTACCATGAATTACAATAAAAACAATATTTTTGCAAAAATTATAGTTAAAAAACTTTCTGCTAATATAATTTATGAGGATGATATATTAATATCATTTCATGATATTAACCCTGTTGCGCCTATACATATATTGGTTGTACCAAAAGGAGAATATATTAATTATAGTGATTTTATTAAAAAAGCTGAAAAATTAGAAATTATTCATTTTTTTTCAAAGATTGATGAATTAGCTAAAATGTTTGAATTGGATAAATCAGGATATCGTCTTATTACTAATAATGGTTCTGAGGTTGGGCAAACAATATTTCATTTTCACTTCCATATTATCGGTGGAATTAAAATAACAAAATTAATATAATTATATTTTTAGTATATCTATTAACAGATATTTTTTTCTACAATTATAATAATTTTACTATATGTTTTGAATTACTAACTTCTTGCTTTATCCCATGCAAGAATATTACCATTATTATCAACAACTAAATCATTTGAATCAGTATATTCAGCTGCAAAAAAAGATCTGTCAGTTTGAATAAGCTTTACTGGTTTAATTTCACGCCCTTTATAAGAAAAAACTTTAGGCTTCTCTCTAAAAGTAGGATTATTTTTTGATGCTGTTTTTGCCTTTGACATAAATAAACTCTTGATAAATAATTTTTCTGAAATATATTAACAAATGATTGAATAAAGCAAATTACAATAATTTAATCTAAAATTCAACAGATATCATAATAATATGATATAAGACATTGTCAATGTTAATTTTGTATTATTAAATTTAATTATTAAAAAACAAAATTTGTTATAGCTAAAATTATTTTTTTATGTTAAAACCAGTTTAAATAATAAGTATGCTTCATTATATAGAATTATAATATAGGTTTAATTTTAATTTATAAATAAAAATGAGAGGATTATAATGACTTCATCTGTAGAGAATCTAAAACAAAAAACTACAAAAGAAGATATTGAAAATGATATTAGAGAAGTGATTTCAAAAACATTGCAAATTGAAAAAGATTCAATAGCGCTTGATTTATCTTTTACTGAAGATCTACAGCTAGACAGTTTAGATATGGTAGAATTTATTATGGCTATCGAAACAAAATATAATATTCATATTCCAGATGAAGAAGCTAGTAAATTAGTAACTGTAAAATCTGTGGTAGAATATATATATAATAAAATCAAAGCTTAGTTTAAAATAAATATATAATCTTAACATAGATCTGAATTATTAAACTTATGAAAATTAGAAGAGTTGTTGTTACAGGTATAGGCTGCATTAGTCCTCTTGGATCTAATGTAAAATCTTCATGGGATGCTTTAATATCTAAAAAAAGCGGAATTACTAAAATCACGAAATTTAATGTGGATTTGTTACAATCTAAAATTGCTGGATCAATAAAAAAAGATGATTTTATGCCAGATATATTCATAGATGCACGTAAGCTACGTACAATGGATTTATTTATGCAATATGGAATCATTGCAGCAACTGAGGCGATTGAAGATAGTGGATGGCATCCAAAAGATGAATTGTCACTTGATAAAACAGGTGTTGTTCTTGGTTCAGGTGTAGGTGGATTACAAGCAATTGAACAAGCTTCTATTAATTTTCATAAATTTAATAATATAAAAGTTAATCCATTTTTTATACCATCTTCTCTAATTAATTTGTTAGCAGGACATATTTCAATTAAATATGGTTTTTTAGGTCCTACTCATGCTGTATCTACTGCTTGTGCCAGCGGTGCTCATTCAATAGGTGAAGCAATGCGTATGATACAATATGGCACTGTTAATGTCATGGTTGCTGGCGCCGCTGAAGCTCCAATAACAGAAATAGGTGTTGGTGGTTTTACATCTTTAAGGGCATTATCTACAAAATATAATGATAATCCTGAAATAGCTTCTCGTCCTTGGGATAGGAATAGAGATGGTTTTGTTATGTCAGAAGGAGCTGCTGTTGTAGTATTAGAAGAATATGAACATGCAAAACGTCGTGGCGCTAAAATTTATGCTGAATTAGTAGGTTATGGTTCTGCTAGTGATGGATATCATATTACTTCACCAGATCCAAAAGGTAGAGGAGGGTATATGTCAATGTCACAAGCGCTAGTAGATGCAGGAATTACTGAATGTCAAATTTCATATATTAATGCCCACGGTACCTCTACTAATATTGGAGATGAAATTGAACTCCTAGCGGTACAGCAATTATTTCTTGATACTAACCCTAAAATTATGATGTCTTCAACAAAATCATCTACTGGTCATTTGCTTGGTGCAGCCGGTAGTTTGGAATTTATATTTTCAATTTTAGCTCTACGTGATCAAGTTGTTCCAGCGACATTGAATTTAGATGAACCAATAGAAAATGTGCATATAGATTTAGTTCCATTAGAACCAAAATCTGCAAAATTAAATTATGTTCTTTCAAATTCATTCGGCTTTGGTGGTACTAATGCTAGTTTAATATTAAAAAAATATAGTTAAATTATTTATAAAATTTTCAATTATCTGTGAAGCCATGCTCTGTTTTATTCCATGAAAATGGTCTAAATATAAGTTCCCAAATTGCTTTATAGGCAGCTATACTATGTAGTAAAAAGTAAAATGGCCAAAGACATAGAATGATTATATCTAATAATTTAAAATTTTTTATAGATTGTTTTTTTCTGCTTAATATGAAAAAACCTACAAAATTTAAATATATAATAGATATTATAGCATTTATAAAAATAATATATTGAATGATGAAATTTAACTTAATAAACATGACAGATATAAAAAGAATTGGTATAGCCACAAAACTAAGTGTAGATAATCCCAATAATATAAATAAAGTTAATTTTTGATACCATTTTAATTTTGTATTAAAAGCAAAATGTTTGAGTAAAATAATGAAAGTTTGAATAAAACCTTTAATCCAACGAGAACGTTGATGTAACCAATTTTTTATGCTAATAACAGCTTCTTCATAAGTATATGAATCAATAATGGAAGTTTTATATCCAGCTTCATATATTCTAACACCAAGTTCTGCATCTTCTGTTACATTATAAGCATCCCAAAATCCAAGTTTTGATAAATATTTTGCCTTAAAATGGTTGCTAGTGCCACCAAGTGTTACAGGTAAGCCTAAATTACTAAGACCTGGTAAAACATATTCAAACCAAAAATTATATTCTATTGTGAATAATCTTGATAATATATTTTGAGATTCATTATAGAAACATAATTTTGCTTGAACACATATAAAATCTTCATGTAAAGATTGAAATGCTTGAATAATTTTAAGCAATTGATCTGGTTCTGGAACATCTTCCGCATCATATATTGTAATATAATCTCCATATGCATAATCCATAGCATAATTTAATGCTTTTGGTTTTGTTCTAGGGAGACTATATGGCACTTTAATTATATGAAAATATTCTGGTATATCTATTAATAATAATTCTTTTATCATATTGAAATCATCTGCTTCAATAATAATTTTTACATCTAATTTGAATGTTGGGTAATCAATAGATTGAATTGATTTGAATATTTTATCGATATTACCAGCTTCTTGATATAACGCTATCAATATAGTATAGTTTGGTAACATTAAATCTCTAGAATTTTTGATAATATTTATTTTTACATTTGCATATAATATATTTAAAAATAAACTAGTTTTAAATATCGTTTCTGTTAATATACATGAAGTTAAAATAATACAAAATATATTAGGGAAGATTAATAAAATGAGAATAAATATTTTAAAAAATACAAATAAATTTTTTCTATAGTCTGTATTTTGTGCAAATGGTTTCTTATGTAATATTGGTAAATAATATTTAGATTTTATACTACTTAAATTAGAAAAATTATTTTCTAATATTTGAAGCAAATCCTTTTTATTTACATAGATTATATTAGAATATAATTCTATTGGAACATTATTTAAATCTGATTCTATAGATATTAGAAGAAATTTCTGATCTAAATATAGATTAGCTGCACTCAATTCTTCTATTTTATCAGTAAAAATTTTTGAAATATTATATTTACATATATTTTTTTGAAAATTATCAATAATACAAAATTGATATTTAAGATAAATCTTTAAGTCTGAATATTTCATGATAAGAATTTACATTAAAATTTCTTGCATAATCTATTTCCTAATAAATATGCAAGATAATTTATTATTTTGTTTCAAGTAAATTAGTTTGATTTTTCATATCATTAATTGTTTTATATATTCTTTGTTTAAATTCACGTTCTTTGGTAAAAGCTGCTTGTACATTTTGAGATAATGATTTAAATAAATTTTGCTTTTGTTTGTTAATTTCAACAATTGCTATACGATATTCTTCTATTTCTTTGCGTGTTTCTGGTTTTATGGTTGCTAAATATTTTTTAAATTGATCTATAACATCATTATCACTATCAATATTTTTTGAATTTAAGTTTGTCTTATCTGGTGTTAAAGAAATTTGATTTTGTAGATTAGAAATTTTTTTAGATAAAGTTTTTTTATATTGAGCCTCACGCCCTAAATAATTTTGTACATGTTGAGATAATTTCTTAAATAATTCTTGTTTTTGTTTATTAAATTCAGTAGTTTGTGTTCTAAATTTCTCTATTTCTTGGCGATCTTTTAATGGAATTGTTTCTAAATAATTTTTAAATTCTGCAATAATTTTTTTATCTTGATTCTGATCAACTTCATTTATATTACTTGCAATAATATTATTAGTAATAGTAAAACAAAATAAAAACATTAAATATAATATATTTTTTTGAGTCATATAATCCTTATAGCTAAATTGATAAATAATCATAATTTAAATATATATTTTTTTATTCTTCATACCAAACGCTAAATATATAAAATTAAATTATTTGTGTTACTTGTGGTTTTATAGCAATAGATAAAAAAATATTAAGGTTGCATGTTTTATAGAAAATAAATCTAGAATTATAATTTAAGCTATTTTTAAAAAAATTAAATAATTTATACTCTCAATAATTTATTATAGTTTTAAAAAATAAATAATAATTATTTTTAATAAAAATGTGAAAAATAAATTCAACCAATATAGATTCTTTTTCTTAATGAACTGGTCCTTTGCAATATAGTGATTTATGGATATAATATTATTATATTTTATAAACTCATATATTAGAAAATGACAAAAATTACAATACATAGTAAATCTGATTTTGAAAAAATGCGCAAATCAGGAATATTGGCTGCTCAAGTTCTAGACTATATTACAGATTATGTAAAAGTTGGAGTAACAACAAATTATCTTAATGAATTATGTCATAATTTTATTATAGATCATAATGCGATTCCTGCTCCTTTAAATTATAAAAATTTTCCAAAATCTATCTGCACTTCTGTGAATCATGTTATATGTCATGGAATACCGAATGATCGACCACTTAAAAATGGTGACATAGTTAATATTGATATAACTGTAATTGTAGATGGATGGTTTGGTGATACTAGTCGTATGTATTATGTTGGAGAAGTAGGGATTAAACCTAAACGTCTGATTAATGTAACTTATGAAGCAATGATGATTGGTATAGAAATGGTGCGTCCAGGTGTGCATTTGGGTGACATTGGTCATGCAATTCAAAAACATGCAGAAAAACATAATTATTCTGTTGTAAGAGACTATACAGGTCATGGTATTGGAAGAATTTTTCATACAGCTCCAACTGTACTTCATTATGGTAAACCAGCTACAGGTCTTATACTTGAAGAAGGAATGTTCTTTACAATAGAACCTATGATAAACGCAGGACGTTATGATACATTATTGAGTAAGATAGATGGTTGGACTGTTACTACACGAGATAAGTCATTATCAGCTCAATTTGAACATACTATAGGTGTGACAAGTGATTCATATGAGATTTTTACATTGTCTCCTAAAAATTTTCATTATCCTCCATATGCTTAAATATATATTATTAATTTATATTAAAATTGAAAAAAAATATAGCATTTTTTTCAGTAAAGTGATATAAGATTCATAAGAATTTGTGGATGGGTGGCCGAGTGGCTGAAGGCAACGGTTTGCTAAACCGTCATACGGAGAAATTTGTATCGGGGGTTCGAATCCCCCCCTATCCGCCAAAGTTTTGAAGAAGAACTTTTCTTATATCACTTATACATCACTTTTGACAATTATGCTCATAGAAACTTCGTTGCATGAATAATTAAACAAAGCCTAATGAATTTCACCAAGTAAGAGCTTGAATTTTATGAAAATCATTTAAAATACGTAAAGCTCAGTTAGATTCTAAAACTATAGCTATAATAAAATGCACAACAGGCTTTTTCTTGAAAGAAAGAAATAACAAATAATGTTTCTTAAAAAATTTATATTTATATAAATATGTCAAATATATTAAAATCTTATATTGAGAATGCTACTCATCAGTCTGGTATTTATAAAATGATTGATCAGGATAATAATATTATTTATATTGGTAAAGCTAAAAATATTAAACAAAGATTATCTAATTATATTAAATCAGACTTAAATACAAAAACTTTGATAATGGTTTCTAAAATTGCCAAAATTGAATTTATTATCACTAATTCTGAAACGGAAAGTTTAATTGTCGAATCACAACTTATAAAAAAACATCAGCCTAAATTTAATATTTTACTTAAAGATGATAAATCATTTCCATATATTAAATTACGTCTTGATCATGAATATCCGCAAATAATAAAATATCGAGGAAAAAATTTAACAAATGGACTATTTTTTGGTCCTTTTGCTTCATTAGAAAATATATATTCAACAATTGCTGAACTACAGAAAATTTTTAAATTAAGAACATGCTCAGATCATTATTTAAAAAATAGAATAAGACCATGTCTTCAATATCAAATTGGCCGTTGTCTTGCTCCATGTGTTAATAAAATATCTAAAGAAGAATATAATGAAATTGTATTTGAGGTAAAAGATTTTTTATCTGGTAAAACTCATGAACTCCAAAGAAAATTATCTGAAAAAATGCAACTATTAAGCAATGAGCTAAAATTTGAAGATGCAGCTAAAATTCGTGATAAAATTAAAGCATTAACATATATTCAAATGAAATCTGGAACTTTTGACACAAATATTATAAATGCTGATATTATAGCAATAGGAAAAATTAACAATCAATATGGTATTAATATTTTCTTTTATAGGAATAGATCAGCTTATGGTAATGTCACTTATTTTCCAGATAATAATGAAGATCTCGAAACATCTGAAATTCTGGAATATTTCTTATTAAATTTTTATCAAAAGCATAATATTCCTTCAGAAATCATTATTAATCATGTTTTACCTAATATTAAATCCATATCTGATATATTGAAAATTAAAATAAAAGTTAATGCTAAAAATAAACTTGTTGAAATAGCGAATAATAATAATCTTATAGCTATTGAAAATCATATTAAACAATCTATGAAAAATGACGAAATATTTACTATAATAGCTAGTTTATTTGGAATAAATAAAGAAATTAATAGAATCGAATTATATGATAATAGCCATATTAGTGGCCAATTTGCTGTTGGAGCTATGGTTGTTGCTGGTAAAGAAGGCTTCTTAAGAAAAGAATATAGGATTTTTAATTTTGAAAATATCAATCAGCCAGATGATTATAGAATGCTAGAAAATATGTTAACCAGGCGTTTTACTAAAATGAAAAAAGATAATAAAATACCAGACTTGATGATCATAGATGGTGGCAGAGGACATTTATCAGTTGCACAAAAAATTATGGGAATTTTTAATTTTAATATAATAATTGTTGGTATGTCAAAGGGTGTTGATAGAAACGCAGGTTGTGAAAAATTTCATTTATCTGCAAATAAAAATAGTTTTACATTAGATAAAAATAATCCAGTGATGAAATATCTACAAATATTACGTGATGAGGTTCATAATTTTGCTATAAAAACTCATAGAAAAAAACGTTCAGAATCTATAAGATCTAATTCATTATCTGTATCTTTAATAGGCAAAACACGTAAACAAAACTTATTAAATCATTTTGGCTCATATGAAGCAATTCGTGAAGCTAGTGTCGATGAACTTTCTAAAGTTAAGAATATTAGTAAGAATTTAGCTAAAAATATTTTTCTTAAAACTCATAATAATGAATAATAAATTTATATTTGATTATAAAATATCTTGTATATATAATAAGTTCAGGTAATTAAGTAGTTTTATTACTTAATTATAACTTTAATTTAAATGAGAAATTACATGACATATGGTAGCGATATAGAGGATTTAGCAAAAGATTTAGGAAATAGAAAAATTAGTTTTTCTTTGAGTAATATACTAATAAATTTAAAACAAATATTACCTTTCACGTTATTAGGTTCTATTCTCACAAGAGCTACAGCTGAAAATGTACCAGTTTTAACACATGACGATAAACTAATATCATCTGAATATAATACAACAAGTAAAGAATTAATAGTTCAATGTAAAGATATATTTTTAATTTTATTTAAAAAGATCATACCAACTAATTATTACCCTAGTGTTGTTATAGATCAAAATGGAAATTTAGATATTTCACTTTTACATAAAGATGATTCTAGTGATTTTATAAGTATTACAACAATTCCTAATGTATCTTCTTTATGCACAGAGATGACTAAAGCATTTGAAACAACAACTAGTTCACAAAATCAAGAATTAAGTATGCTTCAAACTATTATAAAATATTTAAATGAATTACCTATTGGTGTTAAAGCAGTAATTACAGTTGGGAGTATGTTGACTTTTTTTGGTGGAGGTTTTTTGACTTATTATTTATGCACCACTAAACTAGAAATTAAAGATAACGAAACTAATCCATTGCAAAATGTTATCACTGATAACAAATATAATCAGCTTAATACTGATACAACAGATAATATTTACGAAGATCCAGACATAACTCTAAACAATACGACTGTTCTAACAGGAGAAAATGACTAACATCACCTAAACTATAGAATTAATAATGTATTTATGTTAGGATATGATTAATTTTTAAATAAATTTAAATGAGCAATAAATTGGATATTATAAAAATAATAAAACAAAATTTATCCAAAGAAATAGATTTATTAAATAATCTTACAAAGGAATATTATTCTTCTAATGCTTCTTTAACATTCGAAATTAGTGATTATCTATTTGCAGCAGGTGGAAAACGTATTCGTCCTCTTCTAACAATTATTACTAGCAAAATCTTTGAATATGAGGGTGATGATAATATTAAACTTGCTGCTGCTGCTGAATTTATACATAATGCAACATTGTTACATGATGATGTTGTAGATGAAAGCGCAATACGTAGATTTAAACCAACATCAAATTTAATATGGGGAAATAAAGCCAGCATTTTAGTTGGAGATTTTTTGCTTACTCAAGCATTTAGACTTATTATATCAGCAAAATCAATTGAATCTATGAAAGTTTTATCTAGAGCATCTTCAATGATTTGTGAAGGAGAAGTTACTCAATTGATGAAATTAAAATTACGATCAATAATTAGCGAGGATGAATATTTCAAAATTATTAGAGCTAAAACATCAGAATTATTTGGAGCATGTTGCTCAACTGGAGCTATTATAGCTCAACAAACTAATGATATTTCCACTATTATGTATGAATTTGGAATTATAATTGGCAATATATTTCAAATAATTGATGATTTGCTAGATTATTTAGGAACCAAAGAATCCATTGGTAAGAATAATGGAGATGATTTTTTTGAAGGAAAAGTTACACTACCATTAATTATCTTATATAATAAATCTGAAATAAATATAAAATTACAAATAGATGAATTATTAAAACTTAATACTCGATCTTTTGATGATTTTGAATATATGAAATCTCTATTTTTAATTCATAATGTCAAGGATGATATTTTTAATTATTTAAATAAATTCAAACAAGATGCTCTATCTTGTCTTTCAAAAATTCAGTATAATAATATATATGTAAAATATTTAAGCGAGCTTGTGGATTTTATTATTACAAGGTCATATTAACAGGTAACATATGTCACAATATTTAGAACCAACAAATGATATAGCTTTTAAAA